>NZ_JBJEFJ010000197.1:0-80312 GCF_051873915.1 Pradoshia sp. | reverse complement strand
CCATGTTTTTTGAGTTTATTCGACATTATAGAGGGGTAATAAATGTACAAACACATCACGGATCATCTCAATTAATTCATCCCCGGGAATCTTAACAGCCTCGTCACGAGATAGCTGGAAACCGCATAGAAGCTCCGCCTTCTTCACAGTAGCCAATCTCTCAAACATCTTGTTTAAATCTTCTGTGGATAAAGTATCATGATGAATGACATCGGGTTTCATATGATCGATTGACCAGACGTAATTTGCCGGGATGGATTCTTGGATTTCTTGTGTTCTTGATAAAAAGTGCTGTCCTATCGGTTCTTTCCCTTTTGCCTCATAAATGACAGCATACCAAATAAATAAATGGGTTTCCCATAGTCCTATTTGGAAGTGAGGAACCATTTTGTAGCCGCGCGGATTGGAAGAAAAGGCAATCCACGTATCATTAGGCGGGTTGATGGTGCGTCTGGCATGCTTAGCAATGTGAGGATACATGGGCTCTTTTGTTAATACTGAAAGCTCTTCCGTAAATACATCGCTTAACAGTTCGAACTTAGGGCGGATGATTGTTTTAATCGCATCCATCCGTGCATCTAAACCATCTATTTGAAATACATTAAAATCATCATTCGTAAAGCCTTTGAATGTCATAAGTTTCCCTCCTATTCTCGTTTATTTTACCATAAGAATACTATGGAGAAATAGGATAAAGCTTGGGTAACTGGGCATCTGTGCATTTTGGTTGCAAATGTATTGAGGAAGACATACTATATACAAATTACAATTAAATAACTGAATTTTCAAATATATTAAGGAGTGGATTTCTATGAAACAAGCAGTCAATCATGTTTTAAAAGCGACGGAAGTAGAAAGACATCGGAAAGCGGTCCTTAGAATGGAAATGGACTATGAGCTTGCCACCTTATTTGAGGCAATGGAGCAGCAAAATGAAAAGCAAAAGACGAAATCAAAGCAAAAACTTGAAAGAATACGAAGAGAATTGATGCGCTTAAAAGCGATTTGATTGATAAGTACAAAGGCAATTTTGATGCGAAAAGCAAGCGGAAAAGACGGATTTCATGTTCATCTTTCATGGTCTGTCTTTTCTTGTTTATTTTGCCTGACGGGATTAAACTGTAAATTATATACATAATAAGGTCTGAAGGACTTTTGGATTTGAGGTGGGAGAAATGGCAGGTATGAAAGAAATACATGCACAAGCCGTTCAATGGATGAAAGAAGCCGGTCAGAGAATTATCCATTCCTTTGAAACGAGCCTGAATATAGAAACGAAATCAAACATGAATGATTTAGTCACGAATATGGACAAGGATGTTGAACAGTTCTTCTTGAAGCGAATTGCTGAGCGCTTCCCTGAGCATAAGGTGCTTGGGGAAGAGGGGGCTGGCCATGATCTAAAGGAGCTGGAGGGCATAGTGTGGATTATCGACCCGATTGACGGGACAATGAATTTTGTGCACCAGCAAAGAAACTTTGCTATCTCTATTGGAATTGTAGAGAATGGCATTGGAAGGATCGGTCTGATTTATGATGTGGTTCATGATGAATTGTATCACTGCATTAAAGGAGAAGGGGCCTACTTGAACGAAAAGAAAATAGCCCCTATGCAGGAGGCGAAGCTTGAAGAATCCATTGTTGGGCTGAACGCCATATGGCTGACAGATAATAAGAAAATCGATAAGAATATCACTGCTAAGCTTGTTAGAGACGTGCGGGGGACAAGGTCATACGGATCAGCAGCTTTAGAGCTGATTTATGTGGCTACTGGGAGGATGAACGCCTATATTTCCATGCGTCTCGCCCCATGGGATTTTGCCGGGGGAACGATTATCATTGAAGAGCTCGGCGGTATAGTGACGGATCTTCATGGAAGCCCTATTGATTATTTGAATAAGAGCTCGCTGATAGCGACTACTCCACAGCTTCACAAAGTTATCATGGAGCATTATTTAACGTGAATAAGCATGGAAAACGCCGGCAGGAATAGGCTTGCCGGCGTTAATTGGAGCATCCGGTTTAATAGCGGATGCTTTTTTGTTGCAAAAATAGATAAAATGTGGGAGAATTGCCTAATTATTGTATCGTACGGCTTTATAATTTTTCTCTCCAGCGTTTCTTTAGGGTGAATCCGCTGCCCATAATTGCGATGAATGCAGCTAAGCTGATCATGCTAAAAACGGCACTTCCCTCGGAAATGGAGATGGCAATGCCCGAAAGGCTGGCAACAGCCAATAGGGATAAAGCTAAGAAAACAATTTTAATATTCAAAAGTATCACACTCCAATCTTAATCATCATTGTACACAAAATGTTGGCGGTTTTCTACTTTCAGTATGGTATAATGGGAAGGTTGGTTACAATATGCATAAAAACTGGGAGTTGAAATAGGTTGCAATACAGAAATGATATTAAGAATATAGCGATTATTGCTCACGTTGACCATGGTAAAACTACATTGGTGGATCAGCTGTTAAAACAAGCTGGTACATTCCGTTCAAATGAGCAGGTCGCTGAACGTGCAATGGATTCAAATGATCTTGAAAGAGAACGCGGTATTACCATCCTGGCAAAAAATACGGCGGTTAACTATAAAGATACACGTATCAATATTTTGGATACACCTGGACATGCTGACTTTGGCGGCGAAGTAGAACGGATCATGAAAATGGTTGACGGCGTACTTTTAATCGTCGATGCGTATGAAGGCTGTATGCCGCAAACACGCTTCGTTTTGAAAAAAGCGCTTGAGCAAAAATTGACACCAATCGTTGTCGTCAATAAAATCGACCGTGATTTTGCAAGACCGGAGGAAGTAGTCGATGAGGTTATTGATTTATTCATCGAGCTTGACGCGACAGAAGACCAATTGGAATTCCCTGTCATCTATGCTTCAGGTATTAACGGAACGGCATCATTAAGCCCGGATCCAGCTGATCAGGAAGAGAATATGGAATGCTTGTTTGAATCAATCGTTCAAAACATTCCATCTCCTGTTGACAACCGTGAAGAGCCACTACAATTCCAAGTAGCCCTTCTTGATTACAGCGACTACTTAGGAAGAATTGGAATCGGACGTGTTTTCCGCGGAACCATGAAAGTTGGTCAGCAAGTCTCCTTGATGAAACTTGATGGTACAGCGAAAAACTTCCGTGTAACAAAAATCTTTGGATTCCAAGGATTAAAACGTGTGGAAATTGATGAGGCATTCCCTGGTGATTTAGTTGCTGTCAGCGGAATGGAGGACATCAATGTCGGTGAGACCGTCTGTCCTGTTGATGCTCAAGATCCGCTGCCAGTGCTTCGTATTGATGAGCCTACCCTTCAAATGACATTTGTCGTCAATAACAGCCCATTTGCAGGCCGTGAAGGGAAATGGGTAACATCCCGTAAAATCGAAGAACGCTTAATGGCACAGCTTCAAACGGATGTATCATTGAGAGTTGATCCAACAGATTCTCCAGATGCGTGGATCGTATCCGGACGTGGTGAGCTTCACTTATCAATCTTGATTGAGAATATGCGCCGTGAGGGATATGAGCTTCAAGTTTCAAAACCTGAAGTTATTATCCGTGAAGTTGATGGCGTAAGATGTGAGCCTGTTGAGCGTGTTCAAGTGGATATCCCTGAAGAGTATACAGGTGCCATTATGGAATCTCTCGGGGAAAGAAAAGGCGAAATGCTTGATATGATCAATAACGGAAGCGGACAAGTTCGCCTTGTGTTTAATGTTCCATCCCGTGGATTGATTGGATATACAACTGAATTCCTTACATTGACACGCGGATATGGAATCTTGAACCATACATTCGATTCTTATCAGCCAATGCAAGCTGGTCAAGTAGGCGGAAGAAGACAAGGGGTGCTTGTTTCCATGGAGACAGGAAAAGCAACCCAATATGGTATCATCCAAGTAGAGGACCGCGGCGTAATCTTTGTTGAGCCGGGTACGGAAATCTATGAGGGAATGATTGTCGGAGAACATAACCGTGAGAATGATTTGACTGTAAACATTGTTCGTGCGAAACAACAAACTAACGTACGTTCAGCAACCAAGGATAACACGGTGACAATGAAGAAACCAAGAATCATGTCACTTGAAGAAGCGCTTGAATATTTGAACGATGATGAATACTGCGAGGTTACTCCAGAATCCATCCGTCTGCGTAAGAAAATCCTTGAGAAAAATGAACGTGAAAAGGCAGCTAAGAAGAAGAAACTCGCTGAATAATCATTACCTTTTGGGGAGAGGGAGTGCTATTTAGAGTGGATATTACAAGTAATTTGCCGTTCTTTGCCGAGTTATACAGGGTAGGTGACCCAGCGTATACGAAGATTGGAATGTGGGCGTTATACTTGACCATTGTTCTACTTAGCGGCTTAGTTTTTAAGCTTGGCTTTGCGAGAAAGCTATCATGGGGGAAAACAATCGTTGTCTATGGGATCATGGCTTTTTCTTGTTCTTTCCTTACCTTCCTTGCTTTGTTTCTGCCGGTTACAGAAGTATTGGCAGTGGCGGCGGTATTCCTAGCGCTTTATAAATACCGCCTTCATAAAGAAATGAGACGGGAGATTGAGGAAGAAGGAAGGGATGCTGGCTGATGAATGTTCTAATGGATGCGGTCTATAATTGGCTTACCATTCGAATCGTTTATGATGTCAGGCCTGATGATACGGCAGCACGTGACACCGTTCAAATGTTCGAGAAGAACTTAGAGGAGGATCACGGGATTGACCGTTATGCCTATGAGAAAAAGGACGGCTGGTATACAGTCGTCTTCACAAAGGATGGAAAGGAAGATCAGTTCCGCTACCGTGAGGAGATGGTTGAGGTCATGCTTAAGCAGATTCTTAAACATCCGGAACGCTATGAACAATTTCCTTCCGAATAAAAAAAGAGAAATGGATCATCCATTTCTCTTTTTTTATACACATTTCGCCTTTTACCAATTATCCTCGTTTTTTGCGGCACGATACAGGCGGAATTTCCCGGTTTCCTTCCTATCGTTCGTACGCTCTGTTATACGTTCACTGCATTCGTTGCACATATATGTATGAATGGGACGATTGCGAAGCCTTTTGGCCATCAATGTTTCGTCCTCGATGGATTCGATTTTATCGCAAATCACACATTTCACTCTCATGTTAACACCCCAATCCATTTCTCTTCCACCAGTATATCATTTTTGCAGAAGCTTGTAGAGAGGACGGACGTTTTTTGGGTGATGACCTGGCTCGGAATTTTGTCTTTTTTGTCATAGCCGTCTTTTTTTGAATGAAAGCTCATATATTTGAGCATGAAGATTGTCCCGGACATAAATTGTTATTGAAATAAAAAACATGGCTGGATAATTTACTGGGGACAGGAGGATATGGTTTGAGCAAAATCTATGTTCTGGATACGAATGTGCTGCTGCAAGATCCAATGTCAATTTATTCATTCTCTGATAATGAGGTGGTTATTCCGGCAGTTGTGTTAGAGGAATTGGATTCAAAGAAGCGAAATCTAGACGAAGTAGGAAAGAATGCACGCTATGTGTCAAGATTGATTGACCAGCTTCGAACGACCGGGAAATTGCATGAGAAAATCCCTTTGCATAATGGCGGGAAGCTGAAGATAGAACTGAATCATCGCTCGATCCAAAATGTTCAGGATTATTTCCTTGAGAAATCAAATGATAACCGTATATTGGCGGTTGCGAAAAATCTTTCTCTGGAAGAAGAGACCAAAGCAGATGGAAAAGCCGTTATACTCGTTTCAAAGGATATATTAATGAGAGTGAAGGCAGATGTTATCGGCTTGATTGCGGAGGATTTCTTAAGTGACCGTGTTGTAACGGTTAATCAGCAGTATGCAGGCTTCAAAGAGGCTTATGTAAAACGGGAGGCAATCAATCAATTCTACTCTAAAGGGGAAATCCCTCTTGAGGATGCATTGATTGGTGAAACGGTATACCCAAATCAGTTTATCATCATGAAAAACCATGAGGTTCCCTCTTTGTCAGCCATTGGGATTGTACGAGACGGAGATAGAATAGTGAAGTCGAGATACAACCATGAGCAAATATGGGGAGTAAAACCACGCAATGCTCAACAGCATATGGCTTTTGAATTGCTTCTGAGAAAGGATATCCAGCTTGTAACAATGACTGGTAAGGCAGGTACAGGAAAGACCCTGTTAGCTCTAGCTGCAGCTCTTTTGCAAACCGAAGATCTAGGGGAGTACAATAAGCTTCTTGTATCAAGGCCAATCGTGCCAATGGGAAAGGATCTTGGGTTTCTGCCCGGAGAAAAGGAAGAGAAGCTGAGACCGTGGATGCAGCCTATCTATGATAATCTCGAGTACTTGTTCAATACAAAGAAACCAGGAGAACTAGATTCCATTCTAGCTGGTATCCATTCCATCGAAGTAGAGGCGCTGACTTATATACGAGGCAGGAGTCTGCCGGACAGCTTCATCGTCATGGATGAGGCTCAGAACCTGACGAAGCATGAGGTTAAAACCATCATGACGAGGGTAGGGGAGCGCAGCAAGATTATTCTTCTTGGCGACCCTGCACAAATCGACCACCCCTATTTAGATGAAGGGAATAATGGATTGACATATGTTCTTGAGAAGTTTAAAGGGGAGCCGATTGCAGGGCATGTCAACCTGGTAAAGGGAGAACGTTCTGAACTGGCCCAGCTGGCTGCAGATCTGCTGTAAGGTGATATTAATAATAGGGAGCACCTTTTAATTGGTGCTCCCTATCCTTTAGATAACCGTAATGCTTATTATATTCTTAATGGGCTCATTTCGATTAGAGCCATCCCCTTTGTAGAGGTAAAGGGGTCCTCCCTCTTCATGTGAGAGCGGTTTGCCATTTGAGGAGAAGCCGGCGATAAAAGCCAAGGCTTCTTCTAAAGGATACTCCAGCTCTTCTGTGCGGGTATGTATGATGACCTTGGCAGCATCAGGCATAGGTTCAGTATTCAAAATAAACGGCTTGAAAGCGATGACAAAATTTCCTTCAAGAAGCTCCTGCTTTTTCGTCTTTCGGGCAGGTTTTTCGCTTGGAGGAGGTGAGGAGCCCTCAATGATTTCCTTGTCCCATTGGGAAGAGACGGATTTCAAATAGCTCTCATGCTCGCTGTCATCCTTTGAATGCTCTTCAGGATGCCAGTCCTCTATATTGAATTTTCGCTCATCGAATATCCAAACACCTGCATCAATATAAATCGGGTATTTCACATTACCTTTAATCTGTATGACTTCTGCCATCCCACTCACTCCTTTACCTATTAATCTTATAATTCCTGCAAATTCTTGTACAGTAATACGCGTCTATCTTACATTCTTGTTTTTTTACATAAAAGAGTAATTGTCTGCCTCACTGTCCTTGCATTTTTGGGGTTTTAAGGGTAAAATTTTATAATAGATTGGTTCATTGGGCCATAATGGGGGGATTGTACATTGACATCTGATATCCTTGTCAATCATCAAGAAAAGGCCTACGCATTACTCAAGGCCGATGCTGATAAAATATTTAAACTTATTAAGGTTCAAATGGATAACTTGACTATGCCTCAATGTCCTTTGTATGAAGAGGTTTTGGATACACAAATGTTTGGCTTGTCCAGAGAAATTGACTTTGCTGTTAGATTAGGGTTAATAGAGGAACAAGACGGCAAAGGCTTGCTAGAGTTTCTGGAGAAGGAATTATCCGCTCTTCATGATGCTTCCATGAGAAAATAAGTAGAGTCGAAACTCAAACGATACAGTATTTGTTTGAGTTTTTTGTTTTATAAATATGTATGACACACCAAAATTCACTATGCGAATTAGAGCAAGGATGATTATGATGTTAAAACGAATAGTAAGATCGTATGATTATACGCTTATTGCTGTCATTCTCGTTTTGAGCATTTTTGGGCTTGTTATGGTATACAGCTCAAGTATGGTGACAGCTGTAGCTAGATGGGACTTGCCGAGCGATTTTTTCTATATGAAGCAAATTCGGCATTTAGTCATCGGCTTAATTCTCTTTACGATTATGGCAATCATTCCTTATCCGCTGTATAAATCAAATAAAGTATTGGTGCCTCTTGTGTTCGGCTCCATTGTTGGACTGTTTGCCTTGCAGTTCTTCGGTCATACAGCCGGGAATGCAGAAAGCTGGTTTAAGCTAGGAGCGCTTGGGAGCCTGCAGCCATCTGAGTTTGTTAAGCTTGGCGTGATTATTTACCTGTCTGCTGTCTATTCCAAAAAGCAGAAATACATAAACGTATTTAATAAAGGAGTCATTCCTCCGCTGGTTTATTTATTGATCGTCTGCGGGCTGATTGTTCTGCAGCCGGATATTGGGACGGCGATGATTATCTTTATGGTCGCTTGTACGATTATCATTTGTTCAGGAATGAATTGGAAGAGCTTTGCAAAGCTTCTTTCTATCCTTCTGGGAACGATTCTGATCGCGATACCAGTCATCATCTTGAATAAAGATAAGATCTTCACAGAGAAGCGTTTAGAAAGGTTCACGGGTTTCCTTGATCCTTTCTCTACGGAGAAATATGAAGGATACCAGTTGGTCAATTCATATGTGGCTATCGGTAACGGCGGTCTGACTGGCGTCGGCTTCGGACAAAGCACCCAGAAATACGGGTATTTGCCTGAGCCGCACACAGACTTTATTATGGCTGTTATTTCTGAAGAGCTTGGCTTGATTGGTGTGGCATTTGTCATTATCTGCCTTGCGACAATTGTGCTGAAGGGGATCCGTACAGCCATTAAGAGCGACGATCCTTTCGGAAGTATGCTGGCAGCAGGAATTTCCAGTATGATTGGCATTCAGTCTATGATTAACTTAGGGGGAATCACTGGTTTAATCCCGATTACAGGTGTTACTCTTCCGTTTATTAGTTATGGGGGCTCATCGCTTATTCAGTTATTCCTATCAGTTGGAATATTGGTAAATGTATCTATGAAGACGAGGTATGATGCTTTTTATAAGAAAGGACAAGCCGTCCCGGAACAAATGGATGATAAGCGGATGATAAGTAGTAAATTGTGAGCAGGGACAAGTGTCCTGCTCATTTTTTATGTCTTTTTTACAGAAAACAGCAAAGAATAGCTGCTAGAGGAGTGGTAACTTGATGAAGAAGACAGAGGATTTAAAAAAGAAAAAAATAAAAAAGGTTCTTGTAGCAAATCGCGGAGAGATTGCTATTCGTGTGTTCAGGGCCTGCAATGAGCTGGGTATCCGGACTGTTGGAATCTATTCGAAGGAGGATTACATTTCTTATCACCGCTATAAAGCAGATGAAGCTTATTTGGTCGGTGCTGGTAAGAAGCCGATTGATGCCTATCTTGATATCGAGGGTATTCTTGAAATTGCGAAAATGAGCGGTGCGGATGCCATCCATCCGGGATATGGGTTCTTGTCAGAAAATATTGAGTTTGCCAAGCGCTGTCATGAGGAAGGTTTCATTTTCATCGGTCCTGGGATAAAGCATCTGGATATGTTTGGCGACAAGGTGAAGGCGAAGGAACAGGCGAAGCTTGCTGGTATTCCAATTATTCCAGGTAGTGACGGCCCTGTATCCGGATTGGATGACGTCATCCGTTTCGGGAAGGAAAATGGCTTCCCGATAATCATTAAAGCTGCTCTTGGCGGCGGCGGACGAGGGATGAGAATTGTCCGGCAGGAGAGTGAAATTGAAGAAGGCTATCAGCGTGCTAAATCTGAAGCGAAGGCTTCGTTTGGAAGTGATGAAGTCTATGTGGAACGATTCATCGAGAATCCTAAGCATATCGAGGTCCAGATTCTTGGGGATCAATATGGAGATATCGTTCATTTATTTGAGCGTGACTGCTCCGTACAGCGCCGCCATCAAAAAGTCGTTGAAGTAGCACCGAGCGTTTCCTTATCCACAGACTTGCGGGAGAGAATTTGCCGTGCGGCTGTTCAATTAATGGAGAATGTCCAGTATGTTAATGCTGGCACGGTTGAATTCCTCGTTTCTGGAGATGAGTTTTATTTCATTGAGGTCAATCCTCGCGTTCAGGTAGAGCACACAATTACGGAAATGATTACAGGAGTGGATATTGTCCAGTCGCAAATCATGATAGCCGAGGGACATCGATTGCATGACAAGTATATGCATATCCCTGCTCAAGAGAATCTAAAAATAAATGGGTATGCCATTCAAGCAAGGGTAACAACCGAGGACCCACTGAATCATTTCATGCCGGACACAGGGCGCATTAAAGCATACCGTTCAGGAGGCGGCTTCGGTGTTCGCCTTGATGCAGGCAATGCTTATCAAGGGTCAGTCATTACTCCTTATTATGATTCCTTGCTTGTAAAGGTTTCTACCCATGCGTCTGAATTTAAACAGGCTAGTGCGAAAATGCTCCGCAATCTTCGTGAATTCCGGATTCGCGGCATAAAAACGAATATCCCGTTTCTTGAGAATGTTATAGGACATGAGAAATTTTTAAAGGGCGAATATGACACATCCTTTATCGATATGACACCTGAGCTCTTTGTCTTTCCAGAACAAAAGGACCGGGGAACAAAGATGTTGAACTACTTAGCCAATGTCACTGTGAACGGCTTCCCAGGAATCGGTAAAAAGGAAAAGCCGCATTTTGATCCGGTCAAAATCCCTGCTCTCCCAAAGGGGTTTAGCCATGAATCAGGAACAAAGCAATTGCTTGATTCAAGAGGACCTGAAGGATTAGCGGCATGGGTAAAGGAACAAAAGAAGGTCCTTATTACGGATACGACATTCAGGGATGCACACCAATCCTTGCTGGCAACACGTGTACGGACACAGGATATGCTGCGCATCGCTGAGCCGACAGCCAAGCTCCTGCCGAATTTGTTCTCGATGGAACTGTGGGGTGGAGCAACATTTGATGTAGCTTATCGATTCTTGAAGGAGGACCCGTGGGAGCGGTTATTAAAGCTGAGACAGGAAATGCCGAATCTGTTATTCCAAATGCTGCTTCGTTCTTCCAATGCGGTCGGCTATAGCAATTATCCAGATAATTGCATTAAAGAGTTCGTTACGAAATCGGCCTATGCTGGTGTAGACGTTTTCCGTATTTTTGATAGTTTGAACTGGGTGAAGGGGATGGAGAAGACCATTGAGTCAGTCCGTGATGTGAATCGAGTGGCAGAGGCTGCGATTTGCTATACAGGAGACATCTTGGACCCAACAAGAACAAAGTATGACTTGAATTATTATAAGGAGCTGGCAAAGGAGCTGGAAGCACAAGGGGCCCATATTCTTGCTATTAAGGATATGGCTGGCCTGCTGAAGCCTGAAGCAGCGTACCGATTAGTGTCTGAGCTTAAAGAGGCTGTTGAACTGCCTATTCATCTTCATACACATGATACGAGCGGAAATGGAATCTTCCAGTATACAAGGGCTATTGATGCAGGAGTAGATATCGTCGATACCGCGCTTGGCTCCATGGCTGGATTAACCTCTCAGCCTGGATTGAATACGCTGTATTATGCACTGGAAGGGAACCCAAGGCAGCCACAGACAGATATTGCGGCAGTGGAGCAATTATCTCAATACTGGGAAGGCGTTAGAAGCTATTATCAGGACTTTGAGAGCGGCATGAAGTCCCCGCATACAGAAGTGTATCAGCATGAGATGCCGGGAGGACAATACTCGAATCTGCAGCAGCAGGCGAAGGGTGTAGGGCTATCCGACCGATGGGATGAAGTAAAAGAAATGTATGCCCGCGTAAACATCTTGTTTGGAGATTTGGTAAAAGTAACGCCTTCCTCAAAGGTTGTAGGTGACATGGCTCTATTCATGGTGCAAAATCACCTCTCAGAGCAGGATGTACTAAAACATGGTGATTCACTTGACTTCCCTGATTCAGTCATCGAATTATTCAGCGGTCAGCTTGGCCAGCCGTATGGTGGGTTCCCTGAGGAACTTCAAAGGGTAATCCTAAAAGGGCAAGAGCCGATAACGGTCCGCCCAGGAGAGCTTTTAGAGGATGTAAATTTCGAGCAATTAAAAGATGAGCTTGATGCTAAATTGACTCATCCTGCTACACAGTTCGATGTGCTTGCCTATGCGCTTTATCCAAAGGTGTTTCTGGATTACGAAACAGCGAGAAAGACGTATGGGGACCTTTCTGTTTTGGATACGCCGTCCTTCCATTATGGTATGAGAGTAGGCGAGGAGATTGAGGTTGAGATTGAAAGAGGAAAGACACTGATCATTAAATTAATCTCTATCGGCGAACCACTTGCTGATGGAACGAGAACCGTGTATTTTGAGTTGAATGGACAGGCTAGGGAAGTGTCGATTAAGGACGAAAGCGTTAAGTCAACGGCCGTTACCAAAAGGAAAAGTGACCCTTCCATCCCGGGACAGCTTGGGGCTACGATGCCAGGAACTGTCGTGAAGGTAAATGTACAAAAGGGAGACCATGTAAAAAAAGGCGATCATTTAATGATCACTGAAGCGATGAAAATGGAAACTACTGTACAAGCCCCATTTGACGGAGTTATCAAAATGATTAACGTAGTGAGCGGTGAAGCAGTAGAAACCGGAGATCTATTGCTTGAAATGGAAAAATAAATCATGAATAAAGCTGTACATCTGTGTTAGTAGCAGGTGTACAGCTTTTTTTTGTGGTGTTGTTAACGATGAATGTTGAGATATGAGAATACCGTCGAATGTGGTGGAAGGCGGTTGACGCCTTGCTTAGATTAGCGGACAGGGAGACCCTGCAGATGTGAACAAGCACTCAAGGAGGCTCCCCGAGTGCCCCTAGGTGCGCAGCCGTCTGCAACGAAAATCAACACCTTGAATTAACAGAGCCTTTTGTTTAGATGGTAACTCACTATTAAGCATCGATAGGAATCGGATGTATGATCCGTCATAAGGCCGTATAGGTTTTATCTGAATGCTCCTTGTTCGGATTGCTCCGGTCTGCAGCAGAAAGTCTCTGACTATTCTTCCGGTTTCTTGACACGAGTAAAAGAAAGTAAGAAAAGAGACCGAAAAGACATGAGATGAATAATGCATGCATTAAGGCTATATAAAGGTTTGAACGGGTATAGATAATAAAGGCGCCGGCAATCACTTGTAAAGAAACAAGTATGAGGGCAATGTTCCAGCCGTGAAACATGACCTTGATATGTCTATGATGACGCCAGATAACAAATGCCAGATAAACAATCCAAATAAACAAGAGGCCGGCAGCCAGGCGATGCCCCATTTGAATCCATTGGTACATATTATAGTTAAACCCGACTGCATTATTAAAGCAAAATGGCCAATCTGGGCAGACAAGACTTGCCTCCGTATGGCGAACGAGAGCACCCGTGTAGATGACTAGGTAAGAATAGATGGTTATGGCAATGAAATGAAAAGAAAGCCGTCTTGGGATAATCAGTTGATCTGCTTCGAATTTTTTGTCAACCTCAAAGATCAGCAGGGTGAGAAGCAGCACGGCAGCAAAAGAAATTAACGAAATTCCAAAATGAAGGGCCATGACAAAGTCTGATTGGCTCCAGATGACTGCTGCAGCACCGATTAATGCCTGAATAATGAGAAATGAAATAGACAGTACAGCTAGAAATTTTGTTTCTCTGATACGGCCGATTGCCTTCCATGACCAAAGGGCTAAGCCTGCAACCATGAATGTGCCGACACCGGAGAATACCCGATGAGCCAGCTCGATGACCAGCTCAGGTGTGATGTTTTCGGGAATCAGCTGTCCGTGGCACAGTGGCCATGAACGCCCGCAGCCCATACCGGAGTCGGTTTTCGTGACAAGTGCTCCCCCGAGGAGGATGCAAAGCATGACAAAGGTCGTCATAACAGAGAACCATTTTAACTTTGTATGCATGTTGATAATACACCTGCTTTATAGATAGTAGAGTAAAGGTCAAAATGAAAGGATGCATGCTTATGTAATATGATAAAAATACCAATCTTGGATAATCATTACTTACATATCATAATGAATATTTCTGGGAATTACAAAGGAAATATTCGATTTTGCTCTATTCCCTTGTTATTTGTGACAATAGATTTACAGGATATTGAATGAATATATTTCACGATAGGAAAGGGAAAAGGAGTTAGAACAGGTTTAAAGGGGGTTAATAGTTGAAAGTTCCGGTATAGTTTGTTAGAAATAAGGGAGAGTTTGCTTTTTCATATATTTGACAAATTGTCACAATATAATCATTTACAGGTTAATTTTGCCGCTATATAATGACAAGGGCACGCATATTACAAAATTTAGACAAATTTCATTCACATATTAGGCAATTTCTATGTTTAAATATATATAGGTAAAATATTGGAAAACGCATGCTTGGCGGTTTGGCCGAAATGGAATTTTCATAGATATGTTGGAATTTATTATTGATTGGGGGGATCATCCGTGGAATCGAAAGCAGCTGCACACACCTCATTTGAAAACCAAGAAGGCCTGAAAACGGAGAAGGAAACGGGGAACACTCTTTTGAAGGACTTTTTGGTATTAATTAAGATTGGAATTGTCAATTCCAATGTTATAACTGCATTTACAGGTATTTGGCTGGGATTATATTTCACTGATCAGCATTTTTTTGCTAATTTGGATATTGTTTTGCTTGGAGTTGTCGGCATCGCGCTTATTATCGGCGGGTCAGGATGCTTGAACAATTATATTGACCGGGATATTGACCTTTATATGGAGCGGACGAAGAAACGTCCAACGGTAACTGGCAAAGTTAATCCGTTAAAGGTTCTTTATACAGGGCTGGCTATGGTACTAATTGGTACGCTCATGCTATTTGCCGCATCACCGACAGCAGCATTGCTTGGATTGTTTGGAGTTTTTGCTTACGTAGTGATGTACACAATCTGGACGAAGAGAAAAATTGTATCGAATACGGTTGTCGGAAGCATATCAGGAGCAATGCCTCCGTTAATTGGCTGGGCAGTCGTCGATCCATCACTTCATCCAGTAGCCTGGGGGCTGTTTTTGCTGATGTTTGTCTGGCAGCCGCCGCATTTTTATGCACTGGCAATGAAACGGACGGAGGAATATCGGGCTGCAGGCATCCCAATGCTTCCAGTTGTGAAAGGATTCCATACAACGAAGGTCCATATGCTCGTTTGGGTGGTGTTATTGCTGCCAATTCCTGTTTTATTGGCGCCTATCGGCATGCCGATTGTCGTACTGGTTACTTTGTTGAACATCGGCTGGCTTCTATTAAGTATCAAGGGGTTGTCCTTTAAGAAGAAATTCACGAAGGAAGAAGATTTGAAGTGGGCTAGCAAGATGTTCATTTATTCCTTGAATTATTTAACGATATCATTCGTTACAATGGTTATCATTTCATTGATTAACCTTTTTTGAACAACGGGGGTTCTTTCTTTAAGAAATTCATTATATAAATGGTCCTTTGGAAAGAAGAAATTTTTCACGAAAGAGGGGTAGATCATTGCTATGAAAAAATGGCGAATTGCTTCCTTAATTGCAGTGTTCACGCTAATCTTATCAGGATGCGGGCAACCGTATTTGTCAGCGCTGAACCCTGCAGGCGAGGTAGCGAAGAAGCAATATGACTTAATGCTTTTAAGTACATCCATCATGGTTTTAGTCATCATAGTTGTCGTAATTTTGTTTGTTCTCGCACTTTTAAAGTTTCGTCGCAAGAAAGGGGACAACTCTATTCCGAAGCAGATTGAAGGCAATCATAAGCTGGAGATCCTTTGGACAGTCATCCCAATCGTATTATTGATCATATTGGCTGTTCCGACTATTTACTATACGTTTTATTTCTCAGACGTATCAGCAAAGGACGGAAAGGACGCCGATGGGAATCCTACTGCAGTACAAATTAATGTAAGGGCCAGTTTATATTGGTGGGAGTTTGAATACCCAAATGACGGCTTCATCACAGGGCAGGAGCTTGTCGTGCCGACTGATGAAAAGGTTTACTTTAATCTAAAGGCATCTGATGTTAAGCACTCCTTCTGGATTCCTTCAGCAGGCGGAAAGCTTGATACGAACACAGATAATGTGAACGAATTCTGGCTTGAGTTTAATGAGGGGAAAAGTGAAGAGGCTGGAAGGACGTTCTATGGAAAATGTGCTGAACTATGCGGACCTTCGCATGCTTTGATGGACTTCAAGGTAAAAGCATTGCCAAGGGATGAGTATGATGCATGGGTTGCGGAAATGAAAGAAACGAAGCAATCTGAAGTGGAATTGACAGATGCCACAGCAAAAGAGGGACAGGAGATTTTCAACAAGAGCTGTATTGGCTGCCATGCCATTGACTCCAACGACCAAAGGCCGGAACAGGCCAGACTTGCCCCGAGCTTAGCTAACTTTGCTGATCGTGCACTCGTTGCAGGATATCTCGAGAATAATGAGGAAAACGTAAAGAAATGGTTAGAGGATCCTGAGTCAGTTAAAGAAGGTAACAGAATGACAGATACATACGGAAAACTGACCGATGAGCAGATTAACGCGCTAACAAAATACTTGGGAACCTTATCCGTTGAAGATTAAGAGATTCTAAGGTTGCAAAGGGGAGGTTTATCAGTGAGTACTCTTACTCAGAAAAAAGGGGTTCTTGGGACGATTTGGGATTACCTGACAACGGTTGACCATAAAAAAATCGCCAAGTTATATTTAATCGCCGGAGGATTTTTCTTCCTCATAGGCGGTCTTGAAGCAATGTTTATCAGGATTCAGCTTGCAAAGCCTGAGAATGATTTTATCAGCGGCGGAACATTTAATGAAATTATTACGATGCATGGAACCACCATGATCTTCCTTGCTGCCATGCCGCTGTTATTGGGCTTTATGAATGCCATCATGCCGCTCCAAATCGGGGCGCGTGACGTCGCATTTCCATTCTTGAATTCCTTGGGCTTTTGGCTGTTCTTCTTCGGCGGGATTTTCTTGAATCTCAGCTGGTTTATGGGAGGAGCGCCGGATGCGGGCTGGACGTCTTATGCGTCCTTATCTCTTGAATCGGAGGGCCATGGGATTGATTTCTATGTACTTGGTCTTCAAATATCAGGTATGGGAACGTTAATCGGGGGTATTAACTTCTTAGTGACCATTATCAATATGCGTGCCCCTGGAATGACATTTATGCGCATGCCGTTGTTCACTTGGACGACTTTCGTGGCATCAGCGCTTATTCTTTTCGCGTTTCCTCCGTTAACGGTAGGGTTAACATTGATGATGTTTGACCGCATGTTCGGTTCGAACTTCTTCGTCACTGCTATGGGCGGTAACACGATTATCTGGGAGCATTTATTCTGGATATTTGGACACCCGGAAGTATATATTCTTATATTGCCGGCTTTCGGAATCTTCTCAGAAATTATTCCGACGTTCTCTCGGAAAAGATTGTTTGGTTATTCATCCATGGTATTCGCGACGATTTTGATTGGTTTCCTTGGCTTCATGGTTTGGGCCCACCATATGTTCACAGTAGGTCTTGGACCAGTAGCTAATGCAATCTTTGCGGTTGCCACAATGGCTATCGCTGTACCGACCGGTATTAAAATCTTTAACTGGCTGTTTACGATGTGGGGCGGTCAGATTACGTTCACGACTCCAATGCTTTATGCAGTGGCCTTCATACCTTCCTTTGTAATGGGCGGTGTAACGGGAATCATGAATGCGGCAGCACCTGCAGATTACCAATATCATGACAGTTATTTCGTCGTTGCTCACTTCCATTATGTTATCGTTGGGGGAGTTGTGCTGGCGCTGCTTGCAGGTACACATTTCTATTGGCCGAAAATGTTTGGAACGATGTTGAATGAATTCTGGGGAAAAGTAACCTTCTGGCTATTCTTAATTGGTTTCCATCTGACATTCTTTATCCAGCATTTCCTCGGACTGCTTGGTATGCCGAGACGTGTGTTCACTTATCTGAATGATCAAGGCTGGGATAATGCCAACCTGATATCTACGATAGGGGCATTCTTAATGGCTGTAGCGGTCATTATCCTATTGATTAATATTGTCATGACTTCAATTAAAAATGTTAGAGTCGGTAACGACCCATGGCACGATGGTCGTACATTGGAATGGGCTATTCCATCACCGCCGCCTGAACATAACTTTGACAGGACACCACTTGTAAGAGGTTATGATACATGGTGGATTGAGAAGATGGAAGGACGAAAAACATTGACACCGGCTGAACCGCTTGGAGATATCCATATGCCTAGCGGGTCTATTCTGCCAATCTTTATCTCACTTGGTTTATTCATTGCCGCATTTGGTGCGTTGTACAATGCGACAGATAAAGAGTGGACTGTACCGGTTATGATTATTGGTTTACTGATTACCTTTATAGCCATGCTGGTTCGTGCGATCAAGGATGATCCTGGCTATCATATTCATAAAGAAGACCTAATCGCTTCCGAGCATAATGACAATAAGGGGGTTGATCTATAATGGCAGTGCAGCAAAAATTCACTCCTGAAACATGGCCATCCCACCCGGAGCGATTCACTGAAGAAGGTAAGCATAAGTTTCTCGGGTTCTGGCTGTTTATTGCAGCTGAAACGGTCCTTTTTGCATCCTTGTTTGCGACCTATCTTGCTTTGAAGGACAGTGTACCGGCTAATAAAGAAATGGCACTTGCCTCTGATATTTATGGATTGGAGCTTGCTTTTATTGCAACCATGCTCCTTTTGACAAGTTCCTTGACCAGTGTGTATGCCATGTACCATATGAAGAATTTCGACTTTAAGCAAATGCAGTTCTGGTTATTTGTGACCGTCGTGCTTGGATTGGCCTTCCTTGGTCTTGAAATTTATGAGTTCAATCATTATGTTCATGAGTTCAATCATACATTTACGAGCTCTGCATTTGGCTCTGCCTTCTATACATTAGTTGGCTTCCACGGAGCCCACGTAACGTTTGGTCTCTTATGGATTATTACATTAATGCTGAGACACTCGAAGCGCGGCCTTAATTTAAATAATGCACCTAAATTCTATATAGCAAGCCTTTATTGGCATTTCATCGACGTTGTTTGGGTGTTCATTTTCACGGTTGTTTACTTAATGGGAATGGTGGGGTGATAGTAGATGGAAAATCATACAAATACTCATCTTAGTAAAGAAGCCCTGAAATATAGACGCAAAAAACATGCGGAAGATATGAAGCAGCAGGTCATTACCTTCGTGATGATGATCCTGCTGACAGTGATTGCCTTCTTTGCGGTTGGATATGACGGTTATTCTAAATGGTTTGTAAAGCCGTTCATCCTTCTCTTGGCAATCATACAAGTCATCTTTCAGTTGTATTACTTCATGCATATGAGTCAAAAGGGGCATGGAACGATTGCTACTTTCCTTTATACAGGTTTAATAATCGGTCTTTCTGCTGTTGTTGCTTTTGTTCTCATTGTATGGATCTAAAGAATGGGGAATCGGCTTAACGCTATCGTTAGGCCGATTTTTTTAGAAGGCTCTGTTAAACCATTGATTTGTATTACGGTACTCCTTTTGCGCTTCCTTGAGATTAGCTTAATCGATGCGTACCGTTTAACAGAGTCTTTTAAAATAGGAATCTGTCATTTCTGCCGCGAGCATAATTAATCATGATGTCAGAAAGAGGTGGGATTTGAAATGGATATACGAATATTTGGATTTGAGGCTTTGTGGAGCCCGTATCTGTTAGTCAGTACATTGGTGATCATCCTTGCGTATTTTTATGTGACATACATCAAATCAAGGGAGAGTTTCAAGAAAAAGGAAGGTTTTTATTTTACTAGTGCAATGATCCTTTTTTATATCATTAAAGGGTCTCCGGTTGATTTGCTTGGCCATTTATCATTCTCGGTCCATATGGTGCAAATGGCTTTCTTGTTCTTGGTTATTCCGCCGATTCTTCTTCTTGGGATTCCAGAATGGATCTACAGGAAGTTTGTCTTTAAGAAATGGTTTATTGCGATTTCCAATCCATTGTTTACGCTGATTTTCTTTAATGGAATCTTCTCCTTCTACCATGTTCCATCTATTTTTGACGTGGTTAAGGTTGATATGGTGCTGCATACCTTATTTACTGGGATATTATTTCTGTCCTCCTTATTCATGTGGTGGCATCTCGTTAATAAGGTAGAGGGCAGCGTCCGTCTGTCAGGCTTGAAGAAAATAGGCTATATCTTTGCCAATGGCATCTTAATTACACCGGCATGTGCCTTGATTATTTTTTCGAAGGTACCCATGTATGATACGTACGCAGACCCTGCTGTATGGGCAGAGGCATTGAAGCTTTGTGTGCCGGCTGGAACGCTGTCAGGCTTGAATTTAAGCGGTCCTGAAATGTTCATTTCTATGCCTGTATTAGAGGATCAGCAAACAGGCGGAGTAATCATGAAAATCATTCAGGAGATTGTTTATGGGATTATCCTGGCTACAACTTTCTTCACCTGGTTCAGAGAGGATACGAAAAAGAGCAATGATGCAACAGAGCAATATTTAGAGGCTAACCCTCATGTCAGACATTTGTAAGTTGTTTCAATATGATGAACATTTTTAATGTTCATTGAGAAATAGGTGAATATATTTTAAACTTAAGTAGTTAATAGAAATGCTAGAAACGAGGTTCAAGATTATGAGCAGTTCCATTCCTGTTTTGCCGACGATCAGCACTGCCTGTATTGTTATTAGTGCCATCTTAGTTGGCTTTGGTGTTTGGCAGATTAAAAAGAAAAATCGAGAAACACATGAAAAATTAATGTTTTGGGCTGCGGTCTTTGCAGTTGTGTTTTTTGTCATCTATGCAAGCAGAACAATCTTCATTGGAAACACAGCGTTTGGCGGACCAGACTCCCTGAAGATTTATTATACGATTTTCTTGATTATGCATATCACGTTTGCGACCATCGGAGCCGTGCTCGGCATTATGTCTTTGTATTACGGCTATAAGAAAAATTTCGTTAAGCATAGAAGAATTGGACCGATAGCGAGTGCCATTTGGATACCAAATGCATTTGCAGGCGTGGCTGTATACTTGCTGCTCTATGTCATCTACAGCGGCGGGGAAACAACGAGCGTGTTCAAAGCCATTCTTGGGTTATAAATTTAGCATATGAAAAAAGGGCTGTCTCATAGTAATTAGAGACGGCCCTTTTTATTGAATATGCGGAGGTGTGACCATGAATGATCAGAGAACGGAGCATTTGGTGTTTATTCCATGCTCAATAGCAATGGCAAGGTCACTTTTGTTGCATGCAGAGGCTTTAAGGAAGAATGCTCCTGTCTATATTCCAGATTGTTTTCCTACCAGTCAGGCAAAGGCAACGCTGCCTTATGTAATTGAAGGACTTGAGCAGGAACGGGAACCATTGTCCTGGCTGTGGTTCGTGATAGATGTTGAGAAAAAAAGCCTAATAGGCGAGTTGATCCTTGGGAAGAAAAAGTCTGATGATACAACCGTTCAATTTACCTTTACCTTTGATACATTTGACCATGAAATCGCTTTTGGAGAGGAATGCGTCGATTGGCTGCTCTCTTTTTTGGCGAATAAGAAAATCATTTATGTAATCACTGAAATGAGGGAGGGGGCCTGTACGGCGCAATCGATGCTGGAGCAGAAGGGGTTTCATTGCTTTAATAAAAGTGGTTATATGCAGTTTATTAGAAAAATAAATGAAAAATAGCCTCCGGATACTAAGAACTATCCAAAGGCCTGCAGTCATTTATTCGAATACTTCAACGAATACATTGAGCTCAGCTTTAACAGCAGCCAAGGTTGTTTCGCATTGTTTCTGGAGTGATTCAGGGAAATACTCATTCTCACCATATTCGACACCATGAGGGTAATAATGTTTCCCAAGTACAGGCGTCAATAATTGAATAGTCGCACGGTGGGCGCCTACATCTCCTTCTACGGCATAGCCGAATACACGGAGATAATATGTACCATCCTTGATTTCGAACTTTTTATCATAGGATACACGTTCATAATCCCATTGTTCAGCACGAACAAGTCCATTTTCAAGCATCACCTCATCAAGACGATTGAGGTCAACTTGGTATTTTTCTAAACCGGTATTTTCAAATTTCATTTCTCCATTCCTCCTATCCTGTAAACGAGCCAAAAGATAAACAAGTTTTGGAAATTCTCATTTTTAATAATAGTATGAATTTGGCATAACTGCAAACAATTGTTTATATTTCTCTCTGTTTCGTCAGAAATAATATTCTTCCTTGTGTGTTTTTTTCTTTTTCATGACTGTTTAGCCATTCTTTCTTTAACTCGATGCCGTGTCCTAAGGTTAATGTGAACGGACTATCTTTTTTTTTCCTGTAGCTTTCAGAAGTGTAATCGTATATTTTAGATAGAAGATAATGTTATACTAATAGCGATATATAGTAATAAATGTTAGGAGGGCTACCTCTGAAAGCTCTTTTTAGAATATTGATTAGCTTGATTTTCATTTTGGCCGGAACCCTGTATTTCTCCATCCAGAAGGAGGAACCGGATGATCAGGCATTAATCGAGGATAATTCCGTTAACCAAGAGGACCAACAAGAAAAAAAGAAAGAATCGATAGAAAGTTTTACTGATGAAGATACCAATCCAAAGCAAGGACTTTCAACGTGGATAGGGAGGACGGGGGAAGATTTGATTGAGGATATAGGAGAGCCGGATCGTGTCGATTTATCTGCCTATGGGTATGAATGGTGGGTTTATAATGAATCACTCAGCAGCTATGTGCAATTCGGGGTAGATGAAGATAATAAGATTGTCACGCTTTTCAGTTCAGCAGAAGAAGTGAATCTCTACCCGTTTTATATAGGTCAGGAAGTGGATAGCCTTTATAAGAAGCTGAATATGAGCAGCTTTGTGGAGGTTGAATACAGCGGCACAACCTATCGCTTTGAATTATCTGAAGAAGACCTGCATTATCGTCCTCTTGTGAAATTAGGGGATATTTATGCACAGGTGTATTTGGATAAATTCTTGGGGGAAATATCCGGCGTTAGATATTTGGATAAAGAAACGCTCGTTCTTCACCGTCCATATGAATTGACCTATCGGGGCAAGCTGCACGAGGCACCTGAACCGAGTGAGAATGAGTGGAGGCAGATTGAGTCTGGCAGTGAAGCCCAAGTGCTGGATTTGACTAATATTATTCGTGTACGTGCGGGTCTGTCACCTTTAGATTCGGATAAAGGGGCCGCTGAAGTAGCCTATTTGCATAGTGAGGATATGATGGAAAATGATTATTTCTCTCATGAATCCTTAGATGGAAGTACATTAGCCGACCGGCTGAAGGATGGTGATGTCTCCTACACGACAGCTGGCGAAAATATAGCAGCCAACTATTCGGATGCTGTTGCTGCCGTTGAGGGATGGCTTAACAGCAAGGGGCATCGTGAAAATATCCTGAATAAGGATTATACGCAACTAGGCGTGGGTGTCTATCATAAATATTATACACAGAATTTTATCGGCATTCGTTGATGAATGAATAGAGCTTATAAGGGATTTCCTTGTAAGCTCTATTTTTAGTTATCGAGCAGGAACGAGCAGGGGAGATACACACATTGGCACATCACAACATATACTGTGGCATAGGCGAATGTCTTGTGATGAGGTGAGGGAAATGGATGACTCTAAGCTGCATCCTTCCGTGAGGGAATTCAAACAATTTTTAAAGGATAACCCCAAAATAGTCAAAGATGTGAGGCTTGGCAAAAAGACATGGCAGGATCTTTATGAGGACTGGTCCTTGCTTGGGGAAAAGGATGAGCGATGGACAGAATATATGGATGATGATGTCAAAGCGCCAAAAGCTGTTGAGGAGAGCCCGCCAAAAGGAGAGAAGGTTGAATTGATATCGCAGCTGTTTAGCCAGTTGAAGAATATGGACCCTGATCAAATACAAAAGCAAATATCGAATATCAGCCAAGCGCTAGGGGCCATTCAAGGTGTTATTTCCCAGTTTCAATCCTCTCCAGGGAAGAATGAGCAGCCTTCATCCGCACCGGTAAGCAAGAATCCATTCAGTTTTCGTCAAGACTAAAAGAAGGGGTGAGTACCTCTGAGGCAGGATGTGTATGAACAGATTCAAGGAAACGAGGATTTGCAGAATTTTTTGAGACAGCAGCCGATGTGGTATAAACGATTGTCCAGGAATCCTCAGGATTTAGCCGTCTTTGAAACGGAGGCAAAATATTTTTTTAAGAAATCTATCCCAGACCGAGTCTTGCAGCTGTCGAACAGCGTTCAAATGGCCTCCATGATGGTTTCAATGTTCCAGTCCATGTCTATGAACAGCGGTTCTTGAACCGCCTATCTCAGCAGTTGAAGGGAGGACATCCCTCGCTGCTTTTTTTTATTTGCCCGCTAATCTTTCTGCAAGTGGGACAGAGGCTGGAACGATATGTCAGGAAGATTCGCATCTGTCATAAATACATGTTAAAATAAGGCGGGAGGTGAGTATTTTATGCTTGCAACTATTGAAACCGTAGAAATAATGGATCATGCGGAAAGACTAGCACAGGAAATTATCCAGTCAGAGGTTGGACTTCATTACTTAGACAGCCTCAAGAAGATGAGACTGGATCAGGCTGCACAAGAAAAAATACGAACCTTCAATTCCATGAAGGATTCCTATGAAGAGGTTCAGCGTTTTGGAAGATATCATCCGGATTACAGAACGGTGACGAAGGCCATTCGCGAGGCAAAAAGAGAAATGGATTTACATCCATCCATTATAGAATATAAACAAGCTGAGAATCATTTGCAGCAATTGCTTGATGAGGTTAGTGTGCTGATCGGGCATTCTGTATCTCCGCATATTAAGGTGCCGACGGGCAATCCTTTCTTCGAGTCTTCCTGTGGAGGAGGCTGCGGAAGCGGCGGCAGCTGCGGCTGCTCATAACGTCTATCTTACGGCGGAAAAAGGCAATCCTGATTTTAGACAGGATTGCCTTTTTCTATGATGGGGGGAGAAGGCGGATGCAATCGATGCATCCATTTCCGCAGCAAAACATTTTCCGCTGCGGGACAAGAAATCGATGCTTGAAGACATAGAGGGATGCTTCATTGCGAACGAACTGGGTTTTAGAATGAAGCTGTTTCCCCTTCATGACCCTTCCTGCGCAAAGAGAGATTGTTCTTTCAAGCTCACTTCTGGATACTTGATCGTTCTTGGTGGTAATATATAGAAATGGAATGCCTGCGTAGGTCATTCGCTTTGCTTCTAAGATGGAAGCAGATTGTTCGAGACTGGTGAGAAAGCTGAGCCAAATGACGTCAAGGTCCATGATTGTCATCCTTTCCCCTAAACAATTTGTAAGTATTGATACCCATTTTAAACTTGTGGTACACTTAACATAAATGGCAGCTTAAAGGGGAATGAATATGTTTGTAGAAAGACAAAGCCTGGTAGTATGGCTGCATAGTTTAAAACAGGTGAAAACGCTGCGTAAAATTGGGAACCTCCATTATGTTTCGCGCAAATTAAAATATGCTGTATTATATGTAAATATGGACGATATTGAGGCAGTCTCGCAGAAATTATCCTCTTATTCGTTTGTCAAACGGGTGGATCTTTCGCAGAAGCCGTTCATTAAGACTGAGTTTGAAAGCAAGAAGCATGAAAAAGAGAAAGATGAATATAAGATAGGCATATAAAGAAACCGGACAAGTCTTGTCCGGTTCTTTTGTTATTGCAATGGCGGCAGGTAGCGGTTCATTCTTAAAATACCGATTAAGTATTGATAATAAAGCTCCCGGTCGGCAAATGTATCGGAATGGCGTACCTCCATATGTATAACGGTCTTGCTTTGCTCTTTGGCGGCCTGCTCAAATAACTCATATCGCTTGGTGAGTTTCCCTTCAAGCACGGGAATGCCTTCCCGGCAAATATATAAAGGAATGAAATCGCCAAAAGAGGATTTCTTCAGAATAAGCACAAAGGACATGCTTTTTTTGCCTGTAGAAGATACGGCCTCTAAGCATAAGAAGTAATTAGTCCTGTATGCATTTGACTTGGCGAGCTCGAGCAGCTCATACAGGTCTGAAAAGCCTTGTCCCAGCTCAATAAAACGTTGATTCATTATTAAACCTCCTCCTCGGATTCCTACACCAACAGTGTACCATAAAAAAAGCCCTGCGAATCGGAATTCGCAGGGTCCTTCTATATTCCTCCAAGCGTTGGAGGGCAGAAGGCAAAGGGAGAGGAGAAACCGGAGGAAGAACTTATGGGGAAACGTAAGTCTTCTCCGCGGTTGGCAACAACATCAGTTAGAGATGCTGTTACTAACAGTATGACCATAAAAATCAGGGCTATTCATGGATAGCGTAAATTTCCCCATCTGAATTGTGAAAGCGGGAAATTTTGTGGTAGGATATTTGAGAAGTTGAATATTGAAGAAATTTGGTGACAAAATCATGAGAGTCATTTCAGGTGTATGCAAAGGAAGGCCGTTAAAGGCTGTCCCAGGCATGACAACGAGACCTACGACAGATAAAGTGAAGGAATCATTATTTAATATTATAGGCCCTTACTTTGAAGGCGGAGAAGTGCTGGATTTATTCTCAGGCAGCGGTTCACTAGGCCTGGAAGCTTTGAGCAGAGGGATGGAGAAAGGGATCTTTGTAGAGAAAGACCCGAAAGCCCTGCAGGTAATCAAAGCCAATATCCAAGCCTGCCGAATGGAAGAGGAATCAGAGGTGCTTAGAAGCGATGCGCTCCGTTCTGTAAAGACGCTTGGTGCGAGGGGGATTCAATTCAGTTTGATTTTAATGGACCCTCCATACAAAGTGGCTAATACGATTCCGGCCATCCTGAACGAAATTGAGGAAAATCATCTATTAACGAAGGATGGATTGATTATATGTGAGCATGGTGAGGAGCTGGACCTGCCTGAGGAGGTCGGTGTTTTCGTTAAATACCGCCAAGAGAGGTACGGAATTACGGCTATTTCATTTTATCGACATCAGGATGAAGCATAGAAGAGAGAATGTTGCGGGGAGGGAAATAGGTTGAAAAAAATTGCGATATGTCCGGGGAGCTTTGATCCGATTACATACGGTCATTTGGATATCATTCAGCGAGGCGCAAAGATCTTTGATGAAGTCTATGTAGGAGTACTGCATAATTCGGCTAAAAAGTCGCTGTTTACTTTAGAAGAGAGAGTAAGGTTGATTGAAGAGGCGGCGGCACATATCCCCAATGTGAAAGTGGAAAGTTTTCAGGGATTGACGGTTGATTATGCTAAGAGCAAAAATGCATGTGCGATGATAAGGGGACTGAGGGCTGTAACGGATTTCGAATATGAAATGCAAATTACCTCCATGAATCGTGTATTAAATGAGGATGTCGAGACGTTCTTCATCATGACCAATAATCAGTACTCCTTCCTAAGCTCTTCTATCGTTAAAGAAGTAGCGAAATACGGCGGAGATATAACGGAGCTTGTGCCGGAGCCGGTTCAACTAGCGCTGTCCAGGAAAATGCAGGCTTGACTTAATTAATAAAAGAAGGATTCCATTTGTACGGAATCCTTCTTTTATTTGAGGTGAGCCTGCCTGTGGGCATGCAGCAATAATAGACAATAAGCCAGCAGGGTGAGCAGGGTTATTAAAGGACCACTTTGGGCAAGGAAGCTAAGAATCTCTTCGGCCTTTCCATGGGAGGCTGCAAAGGTCTCCTCAACGTTGGAATTTTGACTTCGGTTTCTAAGACCCACGTAGATGGGGTTAAATAACAGCCAGGTTATTAAGCCGGATAAAAGGGTATGAAGCAGCCTTGCCAGGAAGAAAGGCTTAAAGCGGATGTCTGTTTCAGCGAGGATACTGGCCACCTGTGCCTGGATACTGAAGCCGCCAAAGGCCAACAGGGCGCTTGTAATGACAGCCTGCTGCATAAGTGTGACATTTTCGACCTGACTGGTGAGCTGGCTGCCCAGGGTGATTTCAAAAAGACCTGAGACAAAGGGAATACTTAACGTTTGCGGCAAGTCCAAAAAGACAAAAATACTGGAAAATAGGCTGGCAGCAAAAGCAGTGATATGTAAATGGAATAAAACTTTATTAATGACAGAGAAAATAATGATAAATCCACCGATCATTAAGAGCGTCTGGACAGAGGAATTAACGGCTTCTCCAAGAATTTTCCCAAAAGGGCGCTTATCATCCAAACGCGTACGATGCATGATTTTGAAGGCCTCTAAAATAGAAAAAGGCTTTTTGCTCCCTTCTTCTTCAAGCTGTTTCTTTTCCTCATTGCGGCCATAGAACCGCATCATCAGTCCAACGCCAATATTGCTGGCATAATGAGAGATCGCAAGTAGAATGCCGAGCTCGGGATTAAGAAAAAAACCTACCGAAACAGCGCCAAAAATAAACAAGGGGTTAGAAGAGCTCGTGAAGGAAACTAAGCGTTCCGCTTCTACCCTTGTCAGCTGACCATCCTGTCTGAGGCGTGCAGTTAGCTTGGCGCCGGAGGGGTTGCCTGAGGCAAGGCCCATAGCCCAGACGAAACCGCCGGCACCTGGTACCTTGAATAAAGGACGCATGAAGGGCTCGAGAAAAACCCCGAGGAATTTGACCACGCCAAAGGCAATCAGCATTTCTGATATGATGAGAAATGGCAATAAGGAAGGAAAGACAATTTCAAGCCAAATATCAAGACCGCGCACGGAAGCTTCAAAGGATTCCTCGGGCATGATAATAAGAGCAGAGGCCATTAAGACAGCGGCACCTGCCAGGGTGATGGATTTAAAAACCGATTTATTCAACATAGATCCCTTCCCTTATCTGGTTTAACCTTACTGAATGAGGTGCTACAATAGATGATGAATATCCGTCTTTTATTGGCGGGAGTTTGTCCTCTATACTTGAAAATATGCTTATGCATCATGCTTTTAGAACTCAGGAAACTTACTTTAGGATGAAGGGAAGGCTGGAAATGAGAAATCCTAAAATCGGCCTTGCGCTCGGTTCTGGAGGAGCACGAGGATTTGCGCATATAGGCCTGCTCAAAGAGCTGGACAAAGAGGGTATTCAGGTTGATTATATTGCCGGGAGCAGTATGGGCGCGCTGATGGGCTGCTTCTATGCCAGCGGAAGTGATTTGGAATTATTAGAGAAGGTGTCCCTCCAATTCAAACGGAAATATTTCCTTGATTGGACGGTTCCAAAGATGGGATTCGTGGCGGGAAAGAAAATAGAAGAATACATAAGGCTGTTCACGAAGAATAAAAGGATTGAAGATCTCTCCATTCCACTTGCAGTTATTGCGACTGATATTGAAAAAGGAGAGAAGGTGGTGTTCAGAGAAGGACCTGTTTATGAAGCTGTCCGAGCGAGCATCGCGGTTCCTGGAATCTTTGTGCCAAAACGAATTGGCGGCAGATTACTCGTTGACGGCGGAGTGGTTGATAGGGTCCCTGTATCGGTTGCACAGGAAATGGGGGCTGATATCGTCATTGCTTGTGATGTATCAAGCTCCTATGAAGAAACAGAGATACAATCGATTTATGATGTTATTATGAAAAGCTTGGATATTCTGCAAATGGAAGTGGTGAAGGCAAGGGGAATCAAGGCAGATGTAACACTTGACCCAGCGGTTAAAATGTATAATTCTATGGCATTCACCAATATCTCAGAGATTATTGAAGCTGGTGAGGAAGAGGCGAGGAGAAGAATGCCTGAAATTAGAGATGTGATACAGCAATGGAAGGAGCAAAAATGATTGAATAAGAAACGTCGGTTATTTTCAGGAAAGATTTGGATTATCCTTTTGGCAATGATTGTGTTGGCAGCATTTTATAAACTGCCTTATTATGTATCGGCACCAGGCTCAGCTGAAGTGATCAGCGATTATGTAGAAGTTGAGGATGGAAACAATTCAGATGGGGAATTCATGTTTACGACCGTTCGGATGGGCCGGGCTAATATCTATTCCTATCTATGGGCGAAAGTGGCAGATTATCATAAAATCTATAGGCTTAATGAGGTGCGTTCTGAGGAAGAGACGGATGAGGAATATGCTGTACGGCAATTAAAGATGATGGATGAAAGCCAAATCACGGCTATCCTGAACGCTTATAAGAAAGCCGGTTATGAAGCGAAGGTCAGAACAAATGGTATTTACATATTGCATGTCGGAAAAGGGACTCCTGCTGAGGGGAGTCTAAAGGCAGGAGATCGAATTCTCGAGATAGACGGTAAAACGATTGCTTCACAGCAATTCTTTGTTGATTACGTATCAGGGAAAGAAGCCGGTGATGAAGTTAAGGTGAAGGTAGAGCGTGAGGATGAAACGATGGAGAAAACTCTTACTCTTGAGCGATTAAAGGAAACGGGCAAGATTGGAATGGGGATATCGCTCGTTGAGGATAGAAGTGTTGAAGCGGATCCAGAGGTGAAATTCAATACAGAAACAATTGGAGGTCCCTCTGCTGGTCTCATGTTCAGCCTTGAGATCTACAACCAATTAACGGATGAGGATTATACGGACGGTAAAAAAATCGCCGGTACAGGAACCATTTCGGAGGATGGGAAAGTAGGACCAATCGGAGGCATCGACCAGAAAATAGTTGCAGCAGATGAGGAGGGAGCAGAAATTTTCTTTGCGCCAAATGAAGAGGGGGCGGAGGATTCTGATTATCAAACAGCCCTTAAAACAGCCAAGGACATTGACTCAGATATGGTCATCGTTCCTGTTGATACATTTGATGATGCTATTACCTATCTTGAACAACTGAAATAAACAGAGGCAATGGGTGTGTAGTGCACCTCATTGCCTTTTTGTTTTCTTAAGACAGCATAACAGGCGGCTGATATTCCCTTTTTTGCACCTGCTGCCACAGCTGGGGAGGAAGAATGGAGGCATGAACATTAGCTGCACGCTGTTCAATAGCTAAGACAGGATCGTTGGAAGCAGCTGGGCGGGTGAGGAATAAATGCCCTTTCTCTTTCTTTAGTGACTGCATATATTCTCTGCCTTTTGGGGAAAAGCCGAGAACTCGGATGTAGCTTGGTTTAAGCTCCGTTGGCACTTCCTCCTTTATGAGATTCATGAGCAGGTAGGTGAGGAGGCGCTGCAGCCTTGTCCATGTATACCTTTTCGTCTTTATCTTATTCATAAATTCAAGGAAGGTTGTTGAAGTCTGGGCTGCACTCACCAATCGGTTTTCAAGCCCCTCCTTCATTTCGTATATTTCCTTGAGGGCAGAGGGCGGGGTTGTTAGGAGCTTCAGCTTTACGAATGGCCAATACTGATCCCATGTGTGCCATATTTTCATTTCTTGCTCATACTCGCAAAGAACTTTAAATGAAGAATCTGGCATGTACTGCGCCACATCCACTAATCTTCCGTTTGCGGTTAATTCTTTTCTTATGGCTGTCGCACTTGCAATGGCATCCTTCGGCAGCGAGGGGTCGTGATAACCGGCTCCTGTTCGTTGAATGGTCGTCGGCTTAATGGATAGATGATTCTTTAATACAGCTGATACGTAATGAAAGCCCAGGATATTATTTGGCTGGTCCAAGGTCAGCATATCGGGGTGACTTTTTTTTAGTTCTCCATATGAGAGGGCCATTGCTTTTGGGTAACTATATCCCTCAGCCATGAATCGTTTTGCATAATCATCAATAAAATGAGCATTTTTCTCTAATAATGTATATGTATTGATAAAAGGCTCAATCGTACCTTGTTCACTGCCGAAGCATACCCATTCGCATTGGAGCTCCTCGAGCAGAAGGACAGCTGCTTCAGAGAAATATTCTGCTTTTTGGACAGCGTGGACGAAAGGCAGCTCGACAATTAGGTCTACCCCCGCCAGCAAGGCCATTTTAGCTCTTGCCCATTTATTAACAATGGCGGGCTCGCCTCTTTGGAGGAAATTACCGCTCATGACACCTATCGCCAGGTCGGCTTTCGTATGTTTGAGGGATTGGGCAAGATGATAAAGATGCCCATTATGAAACGGATTGTATTCAACGACAAGTCCTGCTGCTTTCAAAATAATGTACCTCCTTACAAGTTCTTTGTGTCTTAATAGTATATGACGAGAAACACTGGTTGCAAACGGTCAGACTGATCGGGGAAAATCCCTTGTTTTCAAAACGCTCAGATTCGGGTAAAATAACAAGACAAGCGCTTAAAATATGGATAAGGGTATCACTTATGGCTGTAAAGAAAAAACATTGACAAATGAGTTTACCAAAGCTATAATTACCTTTGTTGCCTTAGAGGTGATAGGATTTGAAATGGACAATTCCACAACTGCAAAAATTCCGCGATAATGGATTTACAATTGATGAAACGGCTGATATGTCGGAGTTAATGAAAATTGACCCGCAAATACGCCGCATTTCACCAATACGAGTATTTGGCAAAGCTGATCTTGGCTCTAACCGAGTAACTTTTCATTTGAAAATATCAGGTACATTAACATTGCCTTGCTCAAGAACTTTGGTTGACGTTCCATTCCCAATCGATGTACAGACAACAGAAACATATTTGTATAACCGATTGGACGGCATGGAGGATGAAGACGGGGAGTTCCATTTAGCAGAAGGTGATGTAGTGGATTTGACGCCGGTCATTCAAGAGATTATCCTTACAGAGATTCCAATGCAGATTTTCTGTGATTCAGATAATCCTGTGAACGGAGCTCCGCAATCAGGTGATGATTGGGAAGTAATCTCTGAAGATCAGCAGGTCAAAAAGGTGGATCCAAGACTTGCAAAGCTAGCCCAGCTTTTTGACAACCATGATCATGACAAAGACAAATGAAAGACTACATACAGTCTTCCATAGAACCATCGTTTTTTAAGGAGGTGTAAAACATGGCTGTACCTTTTAGAAGAACTTCTAAAACTAGAAAGAGATTGCGTCGTACGCATTTCAAACTTCAAGTCCCTGGTATGGTTGAATGCCCAAACTGCGGTGAAATGAAATTGGCTCACCGTATCTGTAAAGCATGTGGAACATACAAAGGAAAAGAAGTTGTAAATAAATAATCAACTCAGGAAAACACAGGGAGACCTGTGTTTTTTTGTTGTTATGGATAGGGAAAGCATGGATTTGACAAAAGGGGGAGATTGTTCTGAGTGCAGTTGAAATTGAGCGTTTAGATGGATGTTTAGTGGCGGTTTTGAACAGGCCGGAGGTACGCAATGCCGTTAATTTCGAAATGATGGACCAACTGGCTGCTGCCATTCAGCTTGCTTCGGAGGATGAAGGAGTTAAAGCCTTTGTTTTAACCGGAGCGGGCGAGGATGCCTTTTGCTCGGGAGGAGACTTGCGTGAATTTCATCAGCTGCATACCTTCCAGGATGCCCATAGAATGCTCTTCAAGATGTCTAATGTGTTAAGGCAGCTGGCTTTCCTGCCGAAGCCATCCTTTTGTTTCGTGAATGGAGCAGCAGTCGGCGGAGGTCTGGAGCTAGCGACTGCATGTGATTTTCGATTTGTCAAAAAGGGGGCCCGACTTGGGTTTATTCAGGTTCGCCAGGCGATTACCACAGGCTGGGGAGGAGGGAGTCTGCTGCTTGAGAAGCTTGATTCCCAAAGAGCGCTTGATTGGCTCATGAGCGGCCGGATTATTTCGGTCGAGGAAGGGGTTGAATCTCGTTTTATCCTCTCCTCTATGGACACGATGGAAAAGGATGACATGATGAACAAGCTTGAGCCATATATGCAGCATGAAGGAACAGCCGTGATGGCATACAAAGAAATGCTTATCCGCAAATGGAGAGAAACCGGTCTTGCTGAGAGAATGGAGCAGGAGGTGGAGCGGTGTGCCCTTTTATGGGAAAAACCTGCCCACTTAGAGGCGGTCAATCGTTTTATATCCAAATAAGAAATCCTTATTTGGTAGAATCTTTCTTCATTCTATCTATCCTACCAACCGCATAAGCATGAATATATAACCATGCAAGGGATGGGAGGAGAATAGATGTCAGGGTCGAGGCAGGATGGCTGGACAGAAGATGAAGATGCCTATTTGGCAGAAGTGGTGCTAAGACATATCAAGGAAGGGAGCACGCAGCTTAAAGCATTCGAAGAAGTGGGCAAGGGAGTATCAAGAACCGCAGCTGCTTGCGGATTCAGATGGAATTCATTTGTCAGAAAGCAGTTCAAGAGTGAGATTGAAGAAGCTAAGAAAATTCGCAAGGGCATGAAGACGCCGGCTTCGGTGGATGACAGCGTTGGTGTTCCTTTGGCTATGCCAGAAGGGCGGACGGCAGAAGCTGAGGCGGCTGAAGAAAGAAGAGACCTAACGCTTCAGGAGGTTATTGCTTATTTAGCCGAGCTGGCAGGGATGCTGGAACAGTATTCGGTTGAATCCTATAAAGAGCTGCAAAAGGCCCATGAACTGCTGAAAAGGCATGCTGATGTATTAATGGAGGAAAAGAAAAGGCTTGAGGAGCGTTATGCGTTGATTGAATCAGAGTATTACGGACTATTGGAAGTGCTTGAGAAGGCTAGAAGATTCTCTGCGGGGAAATAGTAGAAAAAGAGCACATGCTGATGATGTGCTCTTTTTAGCGGTTTGTTCTTGATTTATCCGTTATTTTTATTTTTCAAGCAGATTGATTCCTTCTGGGCGCCAGATGAGTGGATTCTCTCCAAGGTCTCTCTCTACATCATATGAGACGGATTCAAACCCTTGCTTTTCCCAGAAGGTTCTTGAGTGAACCCTTGGATTTGTCTTGATTGGAAGACCGAAAGATTTGGCGAAATCAACAAGCAAGGTCCCGTACCCCTTGCCCTGGTAATCTGGCAGTACTTCGAGCTTCCAAATTTCATAGTAATCATGCGGGGGATTGAAATATTTATCAAAGCGTGATTCGATTTTGTAAAGGCTCATGCGTGCCACTAGTTTGTCTCCGTAATAGATGCCATAGAAAGGTGACTCACTGTCATCCTCGATAAGGTTTGCCTGCAAGTCTTCAAGCATGGATAATTCCTGCAGTCCGTATTCCTTGAATTTCTTGAATTCCTCTAATGTACGATAATTTACCAGTAATCTCTCAACATTTACACTCATCCCATGTCCTCCCCTTGTTTGTATCTCACCCTTATGCTTCCATTATATATAAAATGAAGGAAAATTCATATTGTTTAGTCAAGGGGGGCATTTCAGCTATGAACGTTGATTGGCTATCTTTCCATGATACAAAGGTTTTGTTACAATTATGACAAAAGGGCTGATGGAGGTATATATGAGGATCGGAATTATTGGCGGAGGTTCCATCGGCTTACTCTTGGCAGGGAGATTGGGCAGGGGACATAAGGTTACCGTGTTCACGCGTACGGAGAGTCAAGCTGATGCAATAAATTGTGCCGGAGGAATTAACATTAAAGGCATTCATCCAGTCTTCACTGAGTGCAAGGCAGAGACCCTTTCTCCATCGAGTACGGTTGGTGATCAAGAGCTTCTGATTGTTACAGTGAAGCAAGGAGCGATTGAGGCGGTTCTGCCTTCCATTCATCATCTGAAATCTCCGATTGTTTTCTTGCAAAATGGGATGAGCCATTTAAAGAAATTAGATAGCTTACATAGTGCCTCTGTCTATGTTGGGATTACGGAGCATGGGGCCCTCCGCAATCATGAGACAGAGACCATTCATACAGGCTTAGGTTCCGTACGAATAGGTTTATATAAAGGAGAAAGAAGGGATGATATCTTTGATGCCATTCATCATGAATTCCCTATCGAGATCGTCTCCGATATTTACCCGAGATTAATAGAAAAGCTTGTTGTTAATGCTTGCATTAATCCGTTGACAGCTGTCCTTGGTGTGAAGAATGGCGAATTAATCACTAATTCATATTTCCGGCGATTGCTGTGTGAGATATGCAAGGAGGTGTGCCGCGGTCTCGGTATTGAGGAAGGGGAGCATCGTGATTATCAGGAAAAGGTCCTCCTTATATGTGAGCGAACAGCTGACAATAAATCATCCATGCTTCGTGATATGGAGCTGCAAAGAAAAACAGAGATCGAGTCCATTCTTGGCTTTTGCCTGGAGGAAGCGGAAAAACGCAAGGAAAAGGTGGGTATGGTCTCTTCTTTATATATGATGGTAAAAGGACTGGAAGAAAGCGGGGGGAAGTGAATGGGAAACTTGGTTGCAGGTCTGATTGCTGTATGTGTGATTGTACCGGCATTCGTTTATATAATTGTATACACCATTGCGAAATCGGCATACGGAAATAACAGAAGAGCAGCAAAGCTTTCGGTTGATGTGACAACATTCTTTCTTATATTGGCCGTGCATTTTGCCGTACAGGCAATGCTTGGAGAATCGTATATTTGGCTGATATTCATAATTCTTGCCTTGACAGCATCCGTTGTCTTGATTGTGCAATACAAAAAGAAGGACGAGGTCGACCTCCCCCGGTTTGTGAAAGGATTTTGGAGGATGACGTTTTTGTTGTTTGCAGCAGCCTACTTCATCCTTTGTCTGGCTGGGATAGCCGGAAGAGTGATAAAAGCGTTTATATAAATTAATCAGCGAAAAATGATGGATGGATTCTTTCAATATGAGTCCATTCTTCTTTATTTTATGAAGCATGTGATTTCATGGTTTTATAGGTAAATGCTATACTGAATGATAATATGAAATTGTGTAAAAGGAGACAACCTTGATGGATTACATAAAAATGAATCTGCCGGCGTTAAATCGCTTTGCCACAGATTATATGAATGGCAAATTGAAGAAGGGAGACTTCTTTCAATACGATTGGCGGATGGAGAGTGACGTTGCCAAGCGAGCAGAATGGCTTGATTCAAAATCGTTTCCGCGCGAGGAAGCAGCCTCCTATATAGAATCGTATATGGAGAGATTTGGAATATCAGAACGTTCCAAGATGAATATTGATGCTTTGCGTAAAGATGCCCTGGTTGTCATTGGGGGGCAGCAGGCAGGTCTTTTGACTGGACCGCTCTATTCCATCCATAAGGTCATCTCAATTATTAAATTAGCGAAGGAGCAAAGCGCTAAATTAAAGAAAACGGTTATTCCTGTGTTCTGGATTGCTGGTGAAGACCATGATTACAACGAGGTCAATCATGTATACGTAGATACAGAAAGCACCATGCAGAAGCTGACATATCCAGGCCCGCCAACTGGGAAAAGGATGGTATCCGATATTAAGCTTGAAAAAGAAACAGCAATGGAGTGGGCAGAGGCTGTATTTGCTGAGCTTGGTGAAACAGACCGGACTTACATGCTATTGGATTGGGTGGAGGATGTCATCAGCCGCTCAGAAACCTTCACTGATTTCTTTGCCTTCTTAATCAATGATTTGTTTCATGATACGGGTCTTCTGTTGGTTGATTCCGGTGATCCAAGGTTTAGAAGGCTTGCGGCTCCTTATTACCATCAGATTGCCTTTGAAGGAAGCGGGATAAGCAGTGAAGTGCTCAAGCAGCAAGCAAGCCTTAGAGAGTCTGGCTATAAACCAATCATTGAGATTGATGATGCATGCTGCAACCTTTTCTATTATGAGCCGTCTACACAAAATCGAATCTTGCTGGAGAGAAAGCCTGGAACAGATGAGTTTGTCGGAAAAGGGGCCAATATTGCCTTTACGGAAGCGGAATTAGACCGCCTTCTCTCCAAAACGCCAGAGAACTTCAGTACAAATGTTGTGACAAGACCATTGCTGCAGGAGAAAATATTCCCTGTGTTAGGCTTTATCGGCGGTCCAGGTGAGATTGCCTACTGGAGTGAAATTATGCCGGTCTTTCAAATGCTCGGTGAACAGATGCCGCCGATCTGGCCTCGTTTATCCTTCACGCTCCTTGAAGGTGCGATTGATCGATTGCTGAAGGAATTGAACTTATCCCTAGAGAATGTGCTCGTCAATGGCTGTTCTGCAGAAAAGGAGGCGTATCTGGAGGAGCTTCGCAAAAATGTACCAAATACATATGCTGCGATAATAAAAACGTTGGAAAGTGATCATTTAAAATGGCAGGAGGAAACCGCTCCACTTGATGCCGGCTTAGAACCTCTATTCGAAAAAAACCGTCAGATTCTCGTGAACCAACTGCTGTTTATGCAGAAAAAGGTAGAAGAACATCTGGCTAGGAAGAATGCTGATACAATAGGTAAATATAACCGTGTCGAAAACAGCTTGCATCCACAAGGGGGCTTGCAGGAACGGATTTGGAATCCGTTTTATTTCCTTAACCATTACGGTTCTTCATGGATTGAGGCACTTCTTCAGGAAGATTTGGCCTTTGATGGTTCCCATTATGTCATTTATTTATAGATAGGACTTAGGACCTTCTTTTTCAAGAAGGTCTTTTTTTGTGGCTTCAATTGAAGTGGCAGAGAAAATGTGAACTCTAGGTTTACTTTGCACACTTAGATGGTAAATTGTGTGTGTATTAGCAATGAATAACTAGTTTAAATTGAATATTTAGATACTTTACCCGGATACCAAAGTTTTTTTGGTGAAATGGTGGTGAAAAGTGGGGGGATGTGGTACATTAAGGTGGAGAAGTGGGGTGAAGGACATGTTTTTGGGTGAATACCATCATTCTATTGATAATAAGGGACGCATCATTATCCCCTCTAAATTCCGTGAGACTTTAGGGGAGACGTTTGTGCTTACACGCGGCCTTGATCAATGTTTGTTCGGGTATCCCATGAATGAATGGTCCGAGCTTGAAGAGAAGCTGAAAGGTCTCCCGCTTACGAAGAAGGATGCGAGGGCATTCACCCGTTTCTTCTTTTCCGGTGCAACGGAATGTGAGCTTGATAAGCAAGGGCGAGTGAATATCCCAAGTTCGCTTTTAAACTATGGAAAATTGGAAAAAGAATGCGTTGTTTTAGGTGTATCAAACCGTATAGAAATTTGGAGCAAGTCCATTTGGGAAGAGTATTTCGCTGAGTCAGAGGATTCTTTCTCAGAGATTGCTGAAAACATGATTGGTTTTGATATTTAATGCGCATACTTCCTTTCAGGAAGGTGAAGAAAGAAATGTTTAATCATACTACTGTACTGTTACATGAAGCTGTCGATGGACTAAATATAAAGCCTGACGGAATCTATGTGGATTGCACGCTTGGCGGGGCAGGGCATAGTGAACTGATAGCGAAAGCTTTATCTGAAAAGGGCAGGTTAATTGCTTTTGATCAAGATATTACAGCACTCGAAAATGCCAAGCAGAAGCTTGGAGCCTATATGGATCGGGTTACCTTGGTGAACAGCAATTTTGTCCACTTCGATGAAAGACTGAAAGAGCTGGGCATTGAGAAGATTGATGGAATCCTCTATGACCTTGGTGTTTCATCTCCACAGTTTGATACGCCAGAAAGAGGATTTAGTTATAATTATGACGCTCCTCTTGATATGAGGATGGACCAATCAGCTCCGCTAAGTGCCTATCACGTTGTCAATGAGTGGTCTTATGAAGAATTAGTCAAGGTGTTCTTTAAATATGGAGAAGAGAAGTTCTCCAAGCAAATTGCGAGGAAGATTGAGCAGGCGAGAGAAAACAAGCCGATTGAAACAACATTTGAGCTAGTGGAGCTGATTAAAGAAGGAATTCCGGCTCCAGCCCGCCGAAAAGGCGGACATCCTGCCAAACGTATATTCCAGGCAATCCGCATAGCGGTCAATGATGAACTAAGAGTATTTGAGGTTTCTTTAGAAAAGGCCCTTCCTATGCTGAATAAAGGCGGAAGAATTTCTGTAATTACCTTCCATTCACTCGAAGACCGGATTTGTAAGAGCTTCTTTAAGGAAAAGTCTGAATTGCCGCCAATGCCGCACGGCTTGCCGGTTATCCCGAAAGAATTTGAGCCAGAGCTTAAATTAATTACGAGAAAGCCGATTATACCGAGTGAGGAAGAATTGGCCGTTAATAACCGTGCCAGGTCTGCCAAGCTCAGAGTAGCTGAAAAGATTAAATAGAACAGATTTTATTAGGAGGGGATAAACATGAGCAGTTTAGCGAGAAAACTTCAACAGGAACAAAATAAACGCACCGAAGTCAAGACGAAGAAAGTGATCATACCTAATGGAATTACATTAGGAGAGAAGGTTCTGTACATAAGCTTTGCTTTGTTTATCGCTTTCTTTGCTGTCAAAATTATCTCAACACAGGCTGATATTTATGCCGTTAACCGCGACATCGTGTCTGTTGAATCGAAAATAGAGAATCAAACGAAAGAGAATAAAGATTTAACCGACCAAGTCAGTGAATTGAAAACGTATGATCGAATTTGGGAAAAGGCCAAAAAGCTTGGGCTTACTCTGAAAGATCAAAATGTTAAGGTCGTGGAAGATTGATGAACAATAAAAAGAGCCGGAACAAAGGGGCAGCCTTCTTATTCATGATATTTGGGCTGTTTTTTTGTGTAGTATTTGTACGATTCCTGATCATCCAATATACCGGGGTTGCCGGCGGGGAGGAATTGGCTGCAAAGGCGCAGGATAAGTATCAGGTTAGCAGAACCCTGACTGCACAGCGGGGGTCGATTGTAGATACAAACGGAGAGGTACTCGCACGTGATACCTCTTCATATAAATTAATCGCCATCCTGGATGATTCCATGACAGAGGATGAGGATAATCCTCAGCATGTGGTTGATAAAGAGGAAACGGCGAGAATCCTTGCGGAACATATTGATATGGATGAAAGTGAGATTCTTGCTAAGCTTCAAAAGAAGAATGTTTACCAAACAGAATTTGGCTCTGCAGGCCGCGACCTGTCCCATCAGACAAAGCTGGCTATAGAAGAACTGGAGCTTCCGGGAATCACCTTTATTAAAGATTCGAAAAGATTTTACCCAAATGGGATCTTTGCCTCTCATGTAATCGGATTTGTGGAAGAAAATGAGGATACAGGCAAGGTAACTGGAGCGCTTGGTGTCGAAAAGATGCTGGATAAATATTTGCAGGAAGAGGATGGATCTATTACCTTCCAAGGGGATTTATGGCGTAATATTCTGCCGAATAAGCAAACGGAGGTTGTGGAGCCATCAGATGGGGCTACTATTCAATTGACGTTGGACAGCAAGATTCAAATTTTCCTAGAGGACGCGATGTCTCAGGTCAATGAGGAATACAGCCCTGCGAAGATGATTGGAATCGTGGCAGATCCGGACACAGGAAAGATACTTGCCATGTCCCAGCGTCCAACCTATGATTTAAATACAAGGCAAGGTCTTGAAAACACATGGCAGAACCTTGCGGTAGAAGAATCCTATGAGCCTGGTTCAACAATGAAGGTATTCACGCTTGCAACCGCGATTGAAGAAGGGGTCTGGAATGCAAATGAAACCTATCAATCAGGCACCTATAAAATTGACAAATCGACGACAATTGGCGACCACAATGGAAAAAGAGGCTGGGGTGCCATTACGTATTTAGAAGGTGTGCAGCGCTCCTCCAATGTAGCCTTTGCAAAACTGGCCGTCGAGAAAATTGGGTCAGATACCTTACTTGAATATTTGGAGGAATTCGGGTTTGGCAAGAAAACCGGAATTGATCTTCCGGCTGAAACAACAGGGGCGTTCGCCTATAAATGGGAGTCTGAGAAAGTGACGACTGCCTATGGACAAGGTACAACCGTTACCCCTATTCAGTTGATTCAGGCAGCGACAGCCATTGCTAATGACGGTAAAATGATGAAACCGTATGTCGTAGAGAAAATCACGAATGCAGCGACAGGGAAAACCATTAAGGAAACGAAGCCGACTGTGGTGGCCAAGCCTGTATCAAGCGAAACAGCCGGTGAGGTAAGAAACATTTTAGAGACGGTTGTCACCTCAGAAAAAGGAACAGGTAAACCCTATAAGATTGATGGATATGATGTTATCGGCAAAACAGGTACAGCCTCTATTTATTCAAGTGAAAAAGGCAGTTATTTGACAGGTCAGAATAACTATATATTCTCATTCCTGGGAATGGCACCTAAGGATGACCCGGAAGTGATTGTCTATATTGCTGTACAGCAGCCTCAGCTGAAGCCGAATGAATCAGGCTCGGCGCCTGTTTCAAAGGTATTCAATAGTGTCATGGAAAATACATTGAAGTATTTAAATATCGAATCAGAGGAAACGGATACGAAAACATCCGTTGAGATACCTGATGTAACAGGAACAAATAAAGAGCTTGCCAAGACACAGGTAGAAAAAGCAGGTTTGACCCCGGTAGTCATTGGCAGCGGGACGAGAATTAAGGAGCAGTCGCCGAGCGGTACATCGGTTATAGAAGGAGAGAAAGTTCTCCTGTTGACTGATGGTGAGCTGACCATGCCGGACTTTACGGGCTGGTCAGTAAGGGATGTCATGAAAGCAGCCTCTCTAATGGGGGTTGATTTAAATACATCCGGATCGGGATATGCTTCAAGCCAAAAGCCGAAAGCAGGCACGGCTCTAAAATCAAACCAATCAATCGTTGTGCAATTTGAAGATCCGGAAACCATTTTTGAGAAATCAAAAGCAAAAGCGGATGATGAAGAAGTAGAAGAGGAAGGCGGATGATGAGTCCGCCGCTAAATCTGAAATAGAAGCAAGCCGTAAGAGTAATAGGTTAATTAGGAATCCAGCTGATGCAAAGGAGCAACAGCTGGATTCTTTTTTTGCTTTAGATGGGTGTGTGTGCAAAAGGGATTTCGGTTCAGTTCTATTTCTGCTCGTACAAGCATAAAGTGGAATGTGCTTGTATTGGAGGGATAAATAGTGAGGGCATCAAATCATACGGTTCGCAAACGATTGATTGCGGCTTTGTTAATTGGGTTAGGCGTCTTCTTAGTCATTGACCTGCGGCTTGGATATGTACAGATTTATATGGGGAATTACTTGACGGACCTCGCAAAGGATTCGTGGAGTCGTAACATCCCGTTTGAGCCGAAAAGAGGAGAAATTAAGGACCGAAACGGTGTGGTGTATGCGACGAATAAATCGGCCCCGACCGTATGGGTAGTGCCGAGGCAGGTAAAGGACCCGGCAGAAACAGCTAAGCAGCTTGCAGCCGTGTTGAATATGCAGACGGAAAAGGCGTATAAGTTAATCACTACGAACACCTCAATCGTCAAGATTCCTGAAGGAAGGAAAATCAGTCATGGCAAAGCGAAGGCTGTTCGCAACCTGGACCTCTCTGGTGTATATATTGCCGAGGATTCGATTCGCTATTATCCGAAAGGCTCGGCGCTTGCCCATGTTCTCGGATTTGCCGGAATCGATAATCAGGGGCTTATGGGCCTTGAGCTTGCCTATGAAGATGAATTAAAGGGGAACAAAGGGTATGTGAAATTTTATGCGGATGCTAAGGGCAAGCGGATGGAGAATATGGCGGATGACTATAAATCTCCGCTGAACGGGTATGACTTAACCCTGACGGTGGACAACCGCATCCAAACCATTATTGAAAGAGAGATGGATATTGCTCAGGAAACCTATAACCCTGATGGAATTGTCGGTGTTGCCGTCAACCCGAACACAGGAGAGATTCTGGCCATGTCCAGCAGGCCGACGTTTGACCCGGCTAATTTCCGCAATGTCGCACCGGAAATTTACAATCGGAACCTGCCTGTCTGGAGTACGTATGAGCCTGGTTCAACCTTTAAGATCATTACGCTTGCTGCTGCGCTTGAAGAGAAGAAGGTGGACCTTCAAAATGACCGATTCTATGATGGTGGATATGTCAAGGTAGGCGGAGCCAATCTTAGGTGCTGGAAAAGGGGCGGACATGGTTCAGAGAGTTTTCTAGAGGTAGTTCAGAATTCATGCAACCCTGGTTTTGTTGAGCTTGGGGAGAGACTTGGAAAAGATAAGCTTTTTAATTATATACATGATTTCGGATTTGGGGAGAAAACGGGAATTGACTTACAAGGGGAGGGAAAAGGGATTCTCTTTAATGTGGACAGGGTCGGTCCAGTTGAGCAGGCAACGACGGCATTTGGCCAAGGTGTCTCTGTAACACCAATTCAGCAGGTGATGGCTGTATCGGCTGCCGTGAACGGCGGGACATTATATACTCCCTATATCGCAAAGGAAATAAAGGATCCCGCGACAGGAGAAACCATCATGAAAAAGAGTCCGAAGGCGAAAAGGCAGGTTATTTCAAAGGAGACATCGAAGGAAATAAGGAGAGCTCTTGAGACGGTTGTGGCAAAGGGGTCCGGGAAGGGTGCGTTTGTGGATGGCTATCGTGTGGGCGGTAAGACAGGGACTGCCCAGAAAGCACAAAACGGCCGCTATCTAGAAAACAATTTCATCGTTTCCTTTATCGGCTTCGCTCCAGCGGATGATCCTCAAATTGTTGTCTACATTGCAATCGATAATCCAAAAGGGACCGTACAATTCGGCGGTGTCGTTGCCGCGCCGATTGTAGGCAGAATCATGAAGGATAGCTTGCCGGCCCTTGGCATCAAGCCGAGGAAAGATCAGGTGGAAAAGGAAAAAACATATCTTGATCCCGTGGAGGAGGAGGTACCTGATTTAGTCGGGCTGACATTAAGGGATCTAAGTGAGCAATATTCAAGGTTTAAAATCGTCACTTCCGGCAAGGGGAGCCGGATAGTCCAGCAGTCGCCAAAACCAGGTGTTAAGTTAAAGGAGGGTTCAACCATTCGCATTTATCTGGATGAGGATGAGTGACAGAGATTCTGAGCTTTGGCGGCTGATTTTATCGGCCGCCATTTTTTTCTGCACGGCAAGCTGTCAATTTTTTAAAGCTTGAATATATACTTTCTTATTTCTAATAGCATTAAATTACGATACAATAAGGAAGATTGCTTTAAAAAGAAAGGAACCTGTTTTATGAGACTCGATGATTTAATCAGTATAATACCGTTTAAGCAGAAACAGGGTGAAGGGAACCCCCTCCTGTCATCTGTTGAAAATGATCACCGTAAAGTGAAAGAAGGCAGCTTGTTCATCTGTATTAAAGGGTATACCGTTGATGGGCATGACCTGGCACCCGATGCCGTTAAGAATGGGGCCGCAGCGATCATTTCCGAGAAGCCGCTGAATGTGGATGTTCCCGTTGTGATTGTAAAGAATACGTCTAAGGTTATGGCGCAAGTAGCGGATCAGTTTTACGGGCATCCTACACAAAAGCTAACCTTAATAGGGATTACCGGTACGAATGGCAAAACAACAATCAGTCATCTTATTGAGAAGCTGTTCAACGATAAGAACCAAACGACCGGGTTAATTGGAACCATGTATACAAAGATAGGTAAAGAAATTTTTGAAACAAAAAATACAACTCCTGATAGTCTTACACTCCAAAAGACCTTCCATCAGATGGTGGAAGCAAGTGTCGAGACAGCGGTCATGGAGGTCTCCTCTCATGCCCTTGATATGGGCCGTGTCTTTGGGTGTGATTATGATATCGCTGTATTTTCAAATCTGACCCAGGATCATTTGGATTACCATGGGACGATGGAGAACTACCAGTATGCGAAAGGCCTCCTCTTCTCTCGTTTAGGTAATACCTATACAGACGGAAAACCGAAATACGCCATATTGAATGCCGATGATCAGGCATCCCTTATGTATGAAAAGGCAACTTCTGCGAATGTCGTTACATATGGGATTCACCAAGCAGCAGATATTAAAGCGGAGAATATCCAGATTACCGCTCAAGGGTCGTCCTTTAAGCTGATAACGCCTAATGAGAGCGTAGAGGTCACTCTGCCGCTGGTCGGGAAATTTAATATTTATAACTGTCTTGCAGCCATTGCTGTCGGATTAGTATCGAATATACCGCTTCATGAGATTATTCAGTCTCTCAAGGAAATCAAGGGTGTTTCAGGAAGATTTGAAAGAGTATACGGCGGACAGGATTTCACCGTGCTCGTTGATTATTCCCATACACCAGACAGTCTTGAGAATGCCTTGAAAACCATTAATGAATTTGCAGAGAATAAGGTCTATGCCATTGTTGGATGCGGGGGAGACAGAGATAAGACGAAGCGTCCTCTCATGGCTCAGGTGGCCTGTGAATATAGCACGAACCCAATCTTTACATCTGATAATCCGCGCAGCGAAGACCCAGAGGCCATTCTTGATGATATGACAGATGGCGTGCCCGGCATGAGCTACGAGAGAATTACTGACCGGAAGGAAGCCATTTATGAAGCAATCCGGCAGGCTCAGCCAAAGGATGTCATCTTGATTGCCGGCAAAGGGCATGAGGATTATCAAATTATCGGCAAGGAAGTCATCCACTTTGATGACAGAGAGGTCGCGATGGAAGCAATCCAAGAAAAATTGAATAGTCAGCAGAAAGAAGAGAGGGTTTAAGACAATGCTTGAACAAGTTTTATTTTTTACGATACTCGTATCATTTTTAATTACGGTTCTGCTCTCTCCTATATTTATCCCGTTTCTTAGGAGGCTCAAATTTGGGCAAAGCATAAGGGAAGAAGGGCCTAAATCACATCAGAAGAAAACGGGGACACCGACGATGGGAGGCGTTGTCTTCCTTCTTGCTATTCTTGTGACAACCTTGGTTATGACAGGGAAATTCACAGATGTAAGTGAAGAAACCTATTTGCTGTTATTTGTGACGATTGGCTTCGGTCTTCTGGGCTTTTTAGATGATTTTATCAAGATTGCCATGAAGCGTAATCTTGGTTTAACATCCAAACAAAAGTTCTTGGGCCAGGTTGTGATCTCGGTTATTTTTTATCTCATTTGCCGCCAAAGCAATATGTCTACGGCCATTGAGATTCCATTTACCAATTATGAGCTTGATTTTGGTTGGTTCTATGTATTTATTGTCATCTTCTGGCTTGTTGGGTTCTCAAATGCAGTCAATTTGACAGATGGATTGGATGGACTGGTTTCTGGTACTTCAGCCATTGCATTCGGTGCTTTTGCGGTACTTGCGTGGAACCAGCAAAACTATGAGGTTGCCCTTTTCTGTGTGGCAGTTGTCGGAGCGGTATTAGGTTTCCTTGTGTTTAATGCCCACCCCGCGAAGGTGTTTATGGGGGATACTGGTTCCCTTGCTCTTGGTGGGGCCCTTGCAACTGTGGCTATTTTATTAAAGCTTGAATTATTGCTCGTCATTATCGGCGGCGTGTTTGTTATTGAAACATTATCCGTCATTTTGCAGGTGGCTTCCTTTAAAACGACCGGTAAACGGATCTTTAAGATGAGTCCGCTGCATCACCATTATGAATTAAGCGGCTGGTCAGAGTGGCGTGTTGTTGTCACGTTCTGGTCTGTTGGCCTGTTGTTATCCATTCTTGGAATTTATATAGAGGTGTGGTTATAAAATGAAACCTATTAATGACTATCTTCGCAAGAAAGTATTGGTATTAGGTTTAGCTAAAAGCGGAGTGAGTGCAGCAACCTTGCTGCACAAGCTCGGTGCATTTGTTACGGTAAATGATTTTAAGCCGTTTGACGAGAATCCGGAGGCACAGGGTCTTTTGGAGGAGGGGATTAAGGTAATCTGCGGCTCACATCCAATTGAGCTGTTAGATGACGGATTTGAGCTGATTGTCAAAAATCCAGGTATCCCTTACACGAATCCAATGATTCAAGCTGCCATGGAGAAAAACATACCGGTTATCACGGAGGTTGAGCTTGCCTATAAGATTTCAGAGGCGCCGTTTATCGGTATTACGGGAACAAACGGCAAGACGACGACAACCACGTTGATTTATGAAATGCTGAAAGAGGGCGGCAAAAATCCACTGATCGCCGGAAATATCGGGACAGTAGCGAGCGGAGTGGCTCAAGAAGCGACAAAAGACAATGTGATCGTTATCGAATTATCCTCCTTCCAATTGATGGGGATTCAGGAATTCCGTCCTCATATAGCCGTATTCTTAAATCTGTATGATGCCCATTTGGATTATCATGGTTCAAAGGAAGAATACGGAAAAGCAAAGGCGCGTATAACCGCTAACCAAACAAATGAAGATTACTTTATCTATAATGCCGACCAAGAGGTGACAACGGCTGTTTCTCGGGGGTCTTCTGCTGTTTCCGTGCCATTTAGCACGGACACGATTCAAAGAGACGGTGCCTATGCAGAAAATGGGTACATATGCTTCCGTGAGGAACAGATTATGCCGATCGTAGACATTGTTCTTCCAGGAAGGCATAATCTTGAGAATATATTATCCGCTGTCGCAGCAGTTAAATTATACGGTGTAACCAATGAAGCTATTAGGAAGGTTTTGACGACCTTTGAGGGTGTTAAGCACCGTACTCAATTTGTCCGCGAGCTGAATGGACGCAGATTTTACAATGATTCTAAAGCAACTAATATCCTTGCTGCCAGTGCAGCCATCTCATCCTTTGACGGTCCGCTGATCCTTCTTGCTGGAGGTCTTGACCGTGGAAATGGATTTGATGAGCTTATCCCATTGCTTCAGAATGTGAAAGCAATGGTCGTCTTTGGCGAAACAGCGGGAAAACTTACAGATACAGCGAAAAAAGCAGGAATATCCATCATTAAACATGTCGATAATGTAGGAATAGCCGCTCGTGAAGCATACGAGCTATCCGAGAGCGGGGATACTATTTTGCTTTCTCCTGCATGCGCAAGCTGGGACCAATACAAAACTTTTGAGGTCCGCGGTGACATGTTTATGGATGCCGTGCATAAGCTAAAATAGGGGCTTGTTCCAAAGCAAGGATGTATGTTCTTTGCTTGCGAATGCAGAAAAAGAGACGATTACGAGGAATAATCGTCTCTTTTTGTTACTAGCCGGTTCATCCCTAATTTAGAATGCGTGAGGTGCATGCCAAGTGCCTGCTAAGAAAACGACACCTGATTTTATCCTAATCATCGCCATGCTGAGCTTATTGTCAATTGGTCTAATCATGGTTTACAGTGCCAGTGCTATATGGGCGACGTATAAATTTGACGATACCTTCTTCTTTGCGAAGAGGCAGCTGTTATTTGCGGGTGTGGGAATTGCTGCAATGTTTGTCATAATGAATATCGATTATTGGAATTGGCGCAGATGGGCCAAGCCAATCATCATTCTCTGTTTCATCTTGCTTTTAGTAGTACTGATTCCGGGGATAGGGACGGTTCGGAATGGCTCAAGGAGCTGGATTGGGGTAGGAGCCTTTTCCATCCAGCCATCAGAGTTCATGAAGCTGGCGATGATTGTGTTCCTGTCTAAGTTTCTGTCGGAGCGGCAAAAATACATAACCTCCTTCAAAAATGGACTTGTTCCATCGCTCGGTCTTGTGTTCATTGCCTTTGCACTCATTATGCTTCAGCCTGACCTTGGGACAGGAACCGTAATGGTAGGGACATGCATAGCGATGATTTTTATCGCTGGAGCAAGAATCAGCCATTTTGCCGGCCTTGCGATGATTGGGGTCATAGGCTTTATCGGGCTGGTGGTTTCAGCCCCGTACCGGATGCAGCGGATTACCTCATTTCTTGATCCATGGCAGGATCCGCTCGGAAGCGGCTTTCAAATCATCCAGTCACTGTATGCTATTGGACCGGGCGGTTTGTTCGGGCTTGGTCTTGGGCAAAGCCGGCAGAAGTTCTTCTACTTGCCTGAGCCGCAAACGGATTTTATCTTCGCGATTCTGTCTGAGGAGCTTGGTTTTATTGGAGGGTCACTAGTCATCTTCCTGTTTGCGCTGCTCCTTTGGAGAGGGATACGGATTGCCCTTGGTGCCCCTGATTTGTTCGGTACCTTCCTTGCGGTTGGAATCATTGTGATGATTGCGATTCAAGTTATGATCAATATCGGGGTGGTGACTGGCCTGATGCCGGTAACGGGAATCACTTTGCCATTTCTCAGCTATGGAGGCTCTTCTCTCACTTTAATGCTGATGGCGGTAGGGGTGCTTTTAAATATCAGCCGATATTCAAATTATTAAGGGGACTGCTTGGATAAGTCCCTTTTTTTATGTTATTTTATATTTTGTCTACACTTGCAGCCAGATGCCATTCATATGTCATCAGGTTAGATGGGCTCTGATTAGCAGTTGGTGTAAAGATGAATAATATGTAAAAGATACTATGTAAACGACGTTTATAGTGTAGTAGAATATGGGTAAACAGTAGAGTTGCTATATTAGCATTGAAAGGTGAATATAAATGAAAATTGTATTAAGCGGCGGTGGCACCGGAGGACATATTTATCCGGCACTTGCCTTGGCGAGAGAAATTAAGAAATTAAATCCAGAAGCAAGCTTTTTATACATAGGTACTGAAAAAGGGTTGGAAAGTGATTTGGTCAGAAGAGAAGGAATTCCATTTGAAGCAATCGAGATTACAGGGTTCAAACGCTCCCTAAGCTTTGAGAATATTAAGACCATCACGAGATTCCTCACAGGTGTTTCGAAGAGCAAGAAGCTCTTAAAGGAATACAAGCCTGATGTCGTAATTGGAACAGGCGGTTATGTGTGTGGTCCTGTAGTCTATGCAGCCTCCCGCTTGAAAGTCCCTACCATTATCCATGAACAAAACAGTGTGCCTGGTTTAACCAATAAATTCTTGAGCCGCTATGTGAGCAAGGTTGCCATCAGTTTCGAGGAATCTGCTCAATTCTTCCCAAAAGATAAAGTCATCTTAACAGGTAATCCCCGCGGATCAGAGGTTGTCTCTCATATTGGATCGAAAGAAATTGAATCTCTCGGTGTCGATCCAACGAAACCAGTTGTGCTGATCTTTGGCGGCAGCCGCGGTGCGAAGGCGATAAATGAAGCTGTCTTAAAGAATATTGAAGCCTTGAAGGATAAACCATATCAGGTGATTTATATAACGGGTGAGGTTCATTATCAATCTGTGAAGGATGAGTTGGATCTTGTAGGTACACCGCCGAATATTATTGTGAAACCGTTCATCCATAATATGCCGGAAATCCTGCCGGCGGTTGATCTGGTCGTTTCAAGAGCTGGAGCAACAACCATTGCAGAGCTGACGGCCCTTGGTATTGCCAGTATCCTTATTCCGAGCCCATATGTCACCAATAACCATCAAGAGAAGAATGCGCAGGCACTTGTTGCTGACGGAGCCGCGATGATGATCAAAGAAAATGAGCTGAATGGAAACACCTTGCTCAAGACCATTGATGACATCATGCTTGATGAAGATAAGAATACAATGATGAAAGAGGCTGCCAAGCGAAAAGGCATGCCGGATTCAGCTGAACGTCTGCTTCAAATCATTAAAGATTTGCAGAAATGAGGCTTTAAGCTGAAACCGATGAGGATGGAACCGGGAAAAGGTTGGGTGTAAGAATCGCCAATTTGGCAGTATCTGCATTCATCCTTTTCTTTTCCATAATGGAACAAAATTCCCTTTTAAGGTTGTTAAACAACCCGGAATCACCAGCTTGCTAAGCTGTATTTCAGCCCCTGAAAATCATTTGTGCATGAAATGAAAAAAATAGAAAAATATAGGGTGCGATATGTTATAATTTTCTCATAATTAGGCATCATTTGTGCCTTTTCTTTTGGTCTTTATAAAGGCCAAAAGAATAATGAAAGTATTTGGCTGAAATGTTCGCTCCATGCTTTTTCATGGGTGTTCATCTCAGCAAACTGCCGCAACAGGACAGATAATAACCAAGAACCACTTGACCTTTTACAGGGGAAATGGGTAATTTGATAAAGAAAATATACCAACCATGGGTGTACAATTTCATCAGTGCTATTGTTGCCGCTTGGATTCTTGAGTGTTTCAGCAGAGTTTAATAGGCCGGTTATTACTTCTTTAGGCTGAGCAGGTATTAACACGTGATGAAGTAGAGGTGTATGGGTTGGAAAAAAATATTGTATCTATAGAAGATAGAATTCCAAAATTAAAGCAAATGCGGAAGAAGAAAGCGAATAGAAGATTGATTACCTTATTGACCATTTTCTTTTTGCTCATATTCAGCATTATCTATTTTCAATCGCCATTAAGCAGAATTAAAGCTATAAAGGTTGAAGGTAATTCATATTTGACCGATAAGGAAATTGTTGAGGCGAGCGGCATCCAATTAAATGAAAACTTCTGGGAAGTGAAAAAAGAGGCAGCCGTTACCGCTATTGAGAAGAATCAAGAGGTTAATTCCGCCGAGGTGTCGAGGCAGCTTCCTAATACTATTGTCATCACGGTGAATGAATATGATTACAGCGCATATGTACAAAAAGGCAAGGATTATTATCCAGTTTTAACGAACGGGACAATCTTAAAGAAAAAAGTAGAGTCTATTCCGGATTCTGGTCCGCTGCTTGTCTCCTTTAAGGAGGGAAAGGCGCTTCAAAAAGTGATCGAACAGCTGGATAATCTTTCACCGGAAATCATGAATTCTATCTCCGAGGTTCATTATAGTCCGCGTGAAACAGATCCTTATAGAATTATCCTCTACATGAATGACGGCTATGAAGTAACAGCGAGCGGAGAAACGCTCGCCAAAAAAATGGTTCACTATCCTGCCATTATCAGTCAGCTTGGTGAAGAGGATAGAGGTGTCATTGATTTAGAGGTAGGCTCTTATTTTAGAGCATATGATACCGATATAGAAGAAGAGGGAGCATCTGAAGAAGAAGAAGGGTAAGATGAACTCCGTTTTTCTCTTAAATCTCCCTAGGACTTTAGCTGTAGTTCATTTGTCTTGGTTATGACATTTAAGACGAGAAGATAGACCTTTTGTCAATGGAAAATCATCAAAATGCAAAAAAAGTAATAAAATTAAATAAATTTTAATGAAGATTCTTTTGTAATATCATTTTCGCTGTAAATATGGCTTTTCTAGGCGTTCATCTTAGTGTAGACTTGTATTTATCAAGGGTATTTTTAGCATAATGGAATTACTTTTGTGAAATAGTGCAAATTGAAACCAAATACCTTATAAATTGCAAGTAAATGCCAAAATGAAAACAGGATATCATAAATTTTTGGCGAATAGTATTCTTAAGACAAAAAATGTGACATATAGGCTATGTCAGACATTTTGCTTTTCTGACTAATCATATCTGTAAATCAATATAGGACATGAGTAGATAAGCAGAAGCGGCAACACCCGTGTCTTGTACGCAGACCAAGATTAGAGAGGGACAAGCGTCCGGCATAAACCTGATAATAAATAGAGAATAGCTATATTAAAAGGAGGTGCCAAAGGGTGCACAACAATGAATATTATGTGAGTTTGGACATCGGTACATCCACTGTGAAAGTGATTATAGGAGAGATGGAAAACAACTCCTTAAACATTATCGGCGTGGGGAATGTTGCATCTGAAGGCTTGAAAAAAGGACAGATCGTTGACATCGATGAAACGGTCAAGTCGATTCGAAAAGCAGTTGAGCAGGCTGAAAGAATGGTAGGTATGACAATACAGCGCGTAATTGTTGGCATCAGTGCAAATCATGTACGCTTACAGCCTTGCCATGGGGTTGTAGCTGTATCAAATGAAAACAAGGAAATTACGGAAGCAGATAAGCTTCGAGTGAAGGAACAAGCAGAGCTTGTGACGATTCCTTCTGACAGAGAAATTATCGACTGCATTCCAGTAAGCTATAAAGTTGATGAAATTGAAGATATAAGCGATCCAAAAGGTATGACCGGTGTTCGTTTGGAAATGAAAGGTGTTTTAATAACCGGACTCAGAACCATTTTACATAATACTCTGCGCGCGGTTGAACGGGCAGGTTTAGAAATAACCGATATTGCTTTGCAGCCTATGGCAGCCGGTTCACTAGTTTTGTCCAAGGATGAAAGAAATCTAGGAATAGCCCTGGTTGATATTGGAGGGGGCTCTACTTCTGTCGCTGTATTCGAGGATGGCGAGCTGAAAGGGGCTTCTGTTATCCCGCTTGGCGGCGATGCCATTACGAAGGATATCAGCATTGTGCTTAAGACGCCAACAGAGGAATCGGAGAAGATAAAGATTCGATATGGGCATGCATTCATTGATGATGATGCTGAAGAAGAGATGTTCACTATTCCTGTGATTGGCAGCGATAAAATGCAGAAGTGTAATCAATTCGTTGTTTCTGATATTATGGAGGCAAGACTCATTGAAATCTTTGAAATGGTAGAAGATGAGATTGCCAAAATGGGAGTAAAAGAGCTTTTAGGCGGCTATGTCTTGACTGGCGGTGTTGTCAAAACACCGGGAGTGCTCGATTTGGCGCAGCATGTTTTCCAAAATCGTGTCCGAGGAGCAGAACCGAATTATATCGGTGTAAGGGAGCCGCAATACACCACCTCTGTCGGCCTCATTACATATGCATGCAGAAAAGCGAGATCACAAGGGCTGCAATTAGGAGCGCATACGGTAGCTGCTGCTAGTGAGCCTGCTGAAAAGAGACCATCTCAAAAAGCGCCACAAAAAGAAAAAGCACCGAAAAACCCAGAAGATAAAATGAGCAACAAGATGAAGAAATTCTTTGGAGTGTTTTTTGAATAGCGGATATATTTAACTGAAAAAATAGGAGGACTATCCATGCTAGAATTTGATACAAATATTGATTCGTTAGCAACTATAAAGGTAATCGGAGTAGGTGGCGGCGGTAATAATGCCGTTAACCGAATGATTGAACACGGCTTGCAAGGGGTCGAATTCATTGCCGTGAATACAGATGCTCAAGCGCTTAACCTCTCTAAGGCAGAAGTAAAGATGCAAATCGGCGGAAAGCTGACACGCGGTCTTGGAGCTGGAGCAAATCCGGAAGTCGGAAAAAAAGCAGCTGAAGAAAGTAAAGAACAAATTGAGCAGGCTCTAGAAGGAGCAGACATGGTGTTCGTCACAGCCGGGATGGGCGGCGGAACTGGAACTGGTGCTGCACCGGTTGTCGCACAGATTGCCCGCGAACTTGGGGCTCTAACGGTCGGTGTCGTAACAAGACCGTTTACGTTTGAAGGCCGCAAGCGTTCCACACAGGCCCAAGGCGGTATTGCTTCTATGAAGGAATCCGTTGATACCTTGATTGTCATCCCGAATGATCGATTACTTGAGATTGTTGATAAGAGCACACCGATGCTTGAAGCATTCCGTGAGGCAGATAATGTCCTTAGACAAGGTGTTCAAGGGATCTCTGACTTGATTGCCGTTCCTGGACTTATCAACTTGGACTTTGCCGATGTGAAGACAATCATGTCCAATAAAGGATCTGCTTTAATGGGTATTGGGGTAGCATCTGGTGAAAGCCGAGCAGCTGAGGCAGCTAAAAAAGCCATTTCCAGTCCGCTTCTTGAAACATCCATTGACGGTGCTCAGGGTGTTTTGATGAACATTACAGGCGGAACGAACTTGAGCTTGTTTGAAGTACAGGAAGCAGCAGACATTGTCGCATCAGCCTCCGACCAGGAAGTAAACATGATCTTTGGTTCCGTTATTAATGAGAATCTAAAGGATGAAATTGTCGTGACAGTCATTGCTACTGGCTTCAGTGAGGTAGAGCAGGCACGTCCGGCGGCAAGGCCGAATTTTGGTCAAAGCAGACCTGCTGCAAACCCTAATCCTGTGAAGAGAGAAGCGCCGAAACGGGAAGAGAGAGAAACGTATGCACAGGAGCCTAGCAGAAGCAATCAAACGTCAAACCAAGGTAATCAGGATGAGGCTCTAGACATTCCAACATTCTTGAGAAACCGCAACCGCCGCAGATAAGTAAATAGATGCAGCTGAAGAAGGCTGCTTCATGTTGTCTATTAAATGACAATGTGGAGCAGTCTTTTTTTACTTTGTGACATTTCTCATCCGCCTCGACAAATACCGTTGAAATTACAAATAAAAAGAGCCTGTCCTCTTTACAGAAAGTGACAACCTTTTAGGAGGAGGGGCTGTATAATTTCTAGTATATTCTGCATTACGCTTATGGGGGATGGGTGCATGGAAATCTATATTGATGCCATCTGGCTCCTGAATGTTGTCTTTGATTCTCTGCTCCTCGTTTGGTCAGCTTTGCTTTTGAGAGAAAAGGTTAACTGGATGAGGATCTTTGGCGGAGGATTGGCAGGTTCCATGATTATATGGCTGTATATCACACCTTATGCGTATTTAGCAGATCAAATATGGCTGAAGGGCTCATTTTCATTCGTTATGGTTCTTGTCTCTTTTGGATTCCGGGCGCCAGGTATCTTTTTGAAGCGGTTGTTGACCTTATATGCCGTGACTTTCATGTCAGGCGGTATTCTGCTAGGATGCTATTATTTTTTCAATTTTAAGGCGGCAGGCTATCTTAATGGATTCGCGAGCGGATCTGGAAGTTTTGGTGATCCTGTCAGCTGGATATTTGTCATCATTGGATTCCCGCTTGCCTGGCACTTTACGAAGAAGCATATCCAAGTGCTTGAGCTTGCCAATTGGAGTGATAAACAATCTGTCCTGCTGCGTATTGCTTTAAACGGCCTGACCTTTGAGGCGAAGGGGCTTGTAGATACAGGGAATCAACTGATGGACCCTCTTACCGGCAGTCCGGTTTGCATCATTTCAATCCACGGGAAAGAAAAGCTTCTTCCAAAAGAAGTCGTAGCGGTGATTGAAAAGGGCGTAGAGAACATGAGCATGGAAAGCAAGGAACTTCCTGATGGGTGGCAGGGGAAAATGAGAATCATCCCTTGTAGGGTTGTCGGCGAGGATAACCAGCTCCTAATAGGATTTAAGCCGGATGCACTCTATATTGAAGTTTCAGGTGAATACAAGGAAGCCTCCAAATGTGTGATTTCTTTTACGAAGCAGCAGTTGTCATCTGATGGAAATTTTGACGCCATTATACATCCGAAGCTTGTGCCGGAAGCAACGACGGTCCATGCCTCATAAGGATGCCAAAAAAGGGGAAAGGGCGGTCCTGTAAATGAAAAATATCCGATTCAAGATATCATACTATTGGACAAAAATCCTGGTGAAGTTAAGAATCAAGTCAAAAGAGGTCTATTATATTGGAGGAAGTGAGGCGCTGCCTCCTCCGCTCAGTAAGGAAGAGGAAGAGATTCTCATTCATAAACTCCCAAAAGGGGATGAAACGGCAAGAGCGATACTGATTGAACGAAATCTCAGACTGGTCGTTTACATAGCGAGGAAATTTGAGAACACAGGCATAAATATTGAGGATCTCATCAGTATTGGAACGATTGGACTGATTAAGGCAGTAAACACCTTTAATCCAGAAAAGAAAATCAAACTGGCAACATATGCATCACGCTGCATAGAGAATGAGATTTTAATGTACTTACGCCGCAACAGCAAAACACGCTCGGAGGTCTCTTTTGATGAACCGTTGAACATTGATTGGGATGGAAATGAATTGCTGCTTTCAGATGTTCTTGGGACAGATGATGATATCATCACAAAAAATCTGGAATCCTCTATTGACAAGAAGCTCTTATCGAAAGCACTCGATCAATTGAATGACCGGGAGAAACAAATTATGGAGCTAAGATTCGGACTCGTCGGCGGAGAAGAAAAAACGCAAAAGGATGTGGCGGATCTGCTTGGGATTTCACAATCGTATATTTCAAGACTAGAAAAGAGAATCATTAAGCGCCTTCGCAAAGAGTTTAATAAAATGGTTTAATCAAACCATTTTATTTTTTTGCCTCAGGCAATTAAACAGACTCGCTGAAAAGAGAAGAAAAAGTTTGCCATTGTCTTTTTCCGTTTGTGCCAGTATTCATGAGCCTGCAGAAGCATCACATACCGTTTCTTCATTTTTTATATGAATATAATTTCTCCTCAGGGAGATACTTTACTTTGTATATCAGTTCCTGCTAGGAGGGAATGGATTGACTCGAAACAAAGTAGAGATATGCGGTGTGGATACATCCAAATTACCAGTATTGAAAAATGAAGAAATGCGGGAATTGTTTAAGGAGATGCAGGCTGGTGAGAGAAGCGCCAGAGAAAAGCTCGTTAATGGAAACCTGAGACTAGTTCTAAGTGTTATTCAGCGTTTCAATAACCGCGGTGAATTCGTCGATGATCTATTTCAGGTCGGCTGCATCGGGCTGATGAAGTCCATTGATAACTTCGATTTAAGCCAGAATGTTAAATTCTCAACGTATGCTGTACCGATGATTATTGGAGAGATTCGCAGGTATTTACGCGATAATAATCCTATCAGGGTTTCCAGATCACTCCGGGATATTGCTTACAAGGCTCTTCAAGTAAGGGAAAGATTGACGAGTGAAACGTCTAGAGAACCAACTTCAGAGGAAATCGCCAAAGAACTGAATGTTACGTATGAGGAAATTGTCTTTGCCCTTGATGCTATTCAAGATCCTGTATCCCTGTTTGAGCCTATCTACAATGATGGGGGAGACCCTATTTATGTGATGGATCAGCTGAGTGATGAGAAAAGCAAGGACAATACTTGGATCAATGAAATTGCTCTAAAGGATGGTATGAGACGGTTGAATGAACGAGAAAAAATGATACTGAAAAAGCGTTTCTTCCAAGGGAAAACTCAAATGGAAGTGGCAGAGGAAATTGGAATCTCTCAAGCGCAAGTGTCAAGACTTGAAAAGGCAGCCATTCGACAAATGAATAAAAATATATAATGCCCTATTGCCGAAGGCCAAAAAAGGATGGGACAAGCAGCTAATACCTCGTTCTTTTATATTGGCGGACAATATGGACAATTCTCATCATTATTTAATGGAAGAGAGCGTTTGCTCCCTTCCTTTTTTTATGGGCTTGTTACGCTTATGTGTTGATTTTCGCTGCAGTCGGCAGGAAAACAAGGGGCGGGGAGCCTCTTTGAGGTGTTCCCAGGCATCTGCTCAGTCTCCCCTGTGCGTTAATTCCCCCAGAGGTCAACTGCCTGATACGTGATGGGCGGTATACGACTATCAATTAACCAAGCCATTTTATATACAGGCAAGTTGTTTTCAAGCAGCCAGGCTGGGGAATATAGAATAGGTAAGCCCTTGTCAAAGCATGAGGTTCTGTAAACTGCCCTAATGGCATATACTGTCCTAAATCTCTTTATGGGAATAGGATGGGATGAGCATGATTAAAATATCAGATTTTCAAGTGAAGGATATTGTGAATACTCTTGATGGAAAAAGGCTCGGAAATGTAGAGGATATCGATATTAACCTTCATACCGGAAAAATTGACAGCATCACGGTGGGAACAGGAAAAATGCTATCCTTTTTGAATAAAGAAGAGGAAGTCATCATCCCGTGGAATAAGATTAAAATGATCGGGGAGGATGTCATATTGGTGGAATTCCGACAATAGGAAAAACCTTGGGTAATAGAGCGCAAAACGACGGTTTATGATAAAATAAAAGAAAAAGTCAAGGAGTTTACCAGTGGAACCGTTTGTACAAACATCTGAATCAATTTTGTCCATTACACCTTGGATTGCTGATTGTCCCTCACTTACGGCAGGATTTACGACGAAGCACGGGGGAGTCAGCAAAGGGCCTTTTCATTCAATGAATCCGGCTTTTCATGTTCATGATTTAGCCGATGATGTTGTAAGGAATCGAAAAATAGTGGCAAATAGCATACATATGCCCGCTGAGCGCTGGGCAGGAGCTGAACAGACACATGAAACGAATATTGCTAAAATAACGGCTGAAGAAGCCGGGTTGGGCGCTTTGGACTATGATACGGCACTAAAGCGGACAGATGGCATGTATACTAGTGAATCCGGCATTTTATTGACGCTTTTATTTGCTGATTGTGTACCGGTGTTCTTTTTCGCCCCTAAGCATCACCTAGTCGGCGCAGCACATGCCGGCTGGAAAGGAACCGTAGGAGGAATCTCTGCTGCCATGGTCGAAAAATGGACAAAGGTGGAGGGAGTGCCTGTTGAAGATATATTTGTCGCAATCGGACCTTCTATTTGCCCAAAATGTTACATGGTCGACAAAAAAATAATTGACTTATTGGAGCTAATACTAGAAGAAGAGACAAAAACCGCTTATAATCAAATTACAGACACACAATTCGCGCTTGATTTAAAAAAGGCCAACGCGTTAATTCTTCGTAAATCCGGTATCTTAAAAGAGAACATCATCACAACAAGGTTCTGTACAAGCTGCGACGAACAGCTCTTTTTCTCCCATCGCAGGGATAAAGGGAAAACTGGGCGAATGATGGGCTTTATTGGCTTTAAGGAGGAATAGACGCAATGGATGTAGCAAGCAATCTACATAATATTGAAAAGCGCATCAATGAGGCGGCGGCACGGGCAGGACGTAATCCCAAAGAGGTGAAGATCATTGCCGTGACGAAATACGTCACAGCCGAACGTGCCAAAGAAGCGTATGAAGCAGGAATCCATCATCTTGGGGAAAACCGCTCTGAGGGTATACTCGCTAAACGCGATTCTTTTGACGAACAGCCAGTATGGCATTTCATCGGCTCGCTTCAATCAAGAAAGGTCAAAAGCATCATCGATAAAGTAAATGTGATTCATTCGCTTGACCGTATCTCCCTTGCTGAAGAGATTCAAAAAAGGGCAGAGAAGCCTGTCGATTGTCTCGTACAGGTCAATGTCAGCGGAGAAGATACTAAACATGGAATAACCCCTCAAGAAACAATAGAATTTGTTAAACAACTTGCAAGTTTTGATAAAATCAGGGTAATAGGATTAATGACAATGGCTCCGTTAACCGATAATAAAGCTGAAATACGACAATGTTTCAGAGATTTGAAAGAACTGCAGGTCCAAATACAAAATTTATTGTTGCCATATGCCCCTTGCCACGAATTGTCGATGGGAATGTCAAATGATTTTGAGATTGCCGTTGAAGAAGGTTCAACCATGGTCAGAATTGGAACTGCTCTGGTAGGGAATGAATAAAAGAGAGGTGTAAAATATGTCAATCGTATCTAAAGTGAAAACTTTTTTTGCTCTTGATGATGAAGAATATGAATATGAAGAAGAATATGTGCAAGAAAAAGAAGAAGCAACTCCAATGAAAACAACAAATAAAGCAGTGAACCAAGCGCATAAACAGCAAAATGTCGTAAGTTTACAAAGCATCCAGAAATCATCGAAATTAGTTCTGCTTGAGCCTCGGGCGTATGCCGATGCTCAGGAGATTGCCGACCATCTCAAGAACCGCCGCGGGGTTGTTGTTAACCTGCAACGGATTTCTCCTGATCAGGCTCGCCGTATCGTAGACTTTTTAAGCGGTACCGTCTATGCAATTGCTGGGGATATTCAGCGAATCGGCTCTAATATCTTTTTATGTACTCCTGAGAATGTTGATGTTTCTGGTTCGATTTCCGGCTATGCGCAAGAGGATGAGCTGGAGGATGTAAGGTGGTAGTTAAATAAATGAGTCTAATTATTAATATTCTAGGTTCTTTAATAGAAATATACAGCTGGGCATTAATTATTTATATTTTAATGTCTTGGTTCCCAGGTGCACGGGAGTCGAGCATTGGCTCATTCCTTGCCCGTATTTGTGAGCCGTTCCTTGAGCCATTTAGAAGGATTGTTCCGCCGCTTGGCATGATTGATTTATCTCCATTAGTGGCTATTATCGTTTTAAATTTGGCAGGCCAAGGAATTTACGCTTTACAATTTTATTTCTAAAACTGTAAGCTCCCGCTGAAAAAGGCTTGGGAGCTTTTGTTTTTCGGCAAGGAGGACCAATATGGATATTTATCAGCATTTTCGTCCAGAGGAGAAGGACTTTATCGATCAAGTGCTCGGCTGGGCTGATCAGGTAAGGGAACAATATGCACCTAAATTGACTGATTTCCTGAATCCGCGTGAGGCAGAAATCATTCGTATGCTCATTGGAAAAGGGGGAGATGTACTCGTTTCCTTTTTCGGAGGGGCACCTCATGCGGAAAGGAAGCGCGCGATGATTTATCCGGACTATTATACACCGGAGGAGGAAGACTATGAGATTGCTTTCTATCAGTTGTCCTATCCATCCAAATTCACGACGATTGATCATCGCCAAGTACTAGGGACGCTGATGTCACTTGGGTTAAAGAGGGAAATGTATGGTGATATATGGGTTGAGGGAGAAACGGTTCAATTTGCGGTCGCGAAGACAGTGTCGCCTTATATGGAAGCTAATTTGACAAAGGTCGGCAATGTAGGTGTGAAATGTGAATCAATCAACCATGAGAAAATCATTGACGTAACGGAGACTTGGAGGGAGGCGGCGATCACGTCATCATCACTGCGTTTAGATACTATTATCGCAAATGCGGCCTCATTCTCCCGTCAAAAAAGCCAGCTGTTGATCGGGCAAGGCCGTGTCAAGGTGAACCATCGTCAGATTGAATCCCCCTCCTACGAATTGAAGCAAGGTGATATTCTTTCCATAAGAGGAACAGGCCGGATGAAACTTCTTTCTATTGAGGGGAAAACAAAAAAGGATAAATGGAAAGTTGTCATAGGATTACAAAAATAATTGAGAAATTCACAGGATTATCACCATTCGTGTCGAAAGCATAGTATAATAATATAGATAAGACTTAGTATTCGGAGGTGCAGTATATGCCATTATCACCGCTAGACATACATAATAAGGAATTCGGCAGAGGATTCCGCGGTTACGATGAAGACGAAGTAAATGAATTCCTCGACCAGATTATTAAGGATTATGAATTGGTCATTAGAGAAAAGAAGGAACTCGAAGACAAAGTTGTAGAATTGGAACAGCGCCTTGAGCACTTCTCGACCATTGAGGAGACTTTGAATAAATCCATCGTGATTGCACAGGAAGCAGGAGAGGATGTTAAACGCAACTCTCAAAAAGAAGCGAAGCTCATCATGAAGGAAGCCGAAAAGAACGCTGACCGTATTGTAAATGAAGCTCTCTCTAAAGCAAGAAAGATTGCTATTGAGATTGAAGATTTGAAAAAGCAATCAAAAGTATTCAGAATGCGCTTTAAAATGCTCGTTGAGGCTCAGCTTGACCTCTTAAACAGCGAGGATTGGGATAAGCTTTTGAAATATGATGTCGATGCAACGGAGCTTAATATTAATTTAGAAGAAGAAATGTAAGGACCTCTTGACTTTTGAGGTCATAATTGAATATAATACCTTAACGAATCAATTGAAAATATCACAAAACGAAGACGGGAACAGTACATCAGCCAATCTTTTTTAGCGAGCCGGGAAGGGTGGGAGCCTGGTAAAAGACGCTGCATGGAAGATCATCCCCGAGTCCTCTTTCGAAACCCTTTCTTGATTAGGTGAGTAGGATGAGGCGAGTCATTCACGTTACGAATTCCAAGCGGAATATTATTCTGACCAGAATGGTATTCTATAAGGGTGGTACCGCGGAAATTCAAGCCTTTTCGTCCCTTTACCGGGATGGAAGGGCTTTTTGTATTTTAAAAAGATTCTAACAGATTGTAGAATCTCGACTGGAGTGAATGGAATGGAATTAAAAGACACGTTATTAATGCCGAAGACAGAATTCCCAATGCGCGGGAATCTGCCAAACAGAGAACCTCAAATGCAAGAAAAATGGAATGAAGAAGATATCTACAAACAAGTGCAGGAACGCACGAAAGACCTTCCAAAGTTTGTCCTTCATGATGGCCCTCCATATGCAAATGGGAATATCCATATTGGGCATGCAATGAACAAAATTCTGAAAGACTTCATCGTCCGCTATAAGTCTATGAGCGGCTTTAATGCCCCATATGTACCTGGCTGGGACACACATGGTCTTCCAATTGAAACGGCCCTAACTAAAAATAAAAAAGTGAACCGCAAGGAAATGTCTATTGCTGAATTCCGTAAGCTTTGTGAGGAATATGCCTACACACAAATCCATAATCAGCGTGAACAATTCAAGCGCCTTGGCGTTAGAGGGGATTGGGAAAATCCTTATATTACCTTAAAGCCTGAATATGAGGCTGAGCAAATCAAGGTATTCGGTGATATGGCGAAGAAAGGCTATATTTATAAAGGCCTTAAGCCGGTATATTGGTCCCCGTCAAGTGAATCTGCACTTGCTGAGGCAGAAATTGAATATCATGATAAGAAATCAGCATCCATCTATGTAGCCTTTGATGTAAAGGATGGAAAAGGCGTGGTGCCTGAGGATGCAAAATACATCATCTGGACAACAACCCCTTGGACCATTCCGGCGAACCTTGGTATCTCCGTACACCCTCGCTTAAACTATGTGGTTGTAAACGTAGAAGGGACTCGCTATATTGTGGCAGAAGCCCTATTGCCTTCTGTGAAGGAAACGTTAGGCTGGGAAACAGCTGAGGTAGAGAAAACCGTTAAAGGAAGCGAGCTTGAATACACGGTTGCTAAGCATCCTTTATATGACCGTGATTCCCTCGTTATGAACGGAGAGCATGTTACGACTGATGCTGGTACTGGCTGCGTACACACCGCTCCAGGCCACGGGGAAGATGACTTTATGATCGGTCAGAAATACAATCTAGGCGTACTTGCTCCAGTGGATGAGAAAGGTCATATGACAGCTGAAGCTCCAGGGTTTGAAGGCTTGTTCTATGATAAAGCAAATAAAGCAATCACTGATAAGCTGGCTGAAAATGGCGCATTGCTAAAACTAGATTTCATCACACACTCCTACCCGCATGACTGGAGAACGAAAAAACCGACCATCTTCCGTGCTACGGATCAATGGTTTGCTTCAATTGATCAAATCAGGGAGCAGCTGCTTGACCAAATCAAGGCAACGAAATTTGTTCCAGCATGGGGCGAAACGCGTCTATTCAATATGGTACGCGACCGCGGTGACTGGTGTATTTCCCGTCAGCGTGCATGGGGCGTTCCGATTCCGGTCTTCTATGCAGAAAACGGGGATGCGATTATTACAGATGAAACGATTGAGCATGTAGCCCAATTATTCAAAGAGCACGGGTCTACTGTCTGGTTCGAAAGAGAGGCGAAGGATCTTCTTCCTGAAGGCTTCACTCATGAGGGCAGCCCGAACGGTAAATTTACAAAAGAAACGGATATCATGGATGTTTGGTTTGACTCCGGTTCTTCTCATCAATCAGTCCTAGAGGCAAGAGAAGATCTCGTCAGACCAGCTGATTTATACCTTGAAGGCTCTGACCAATACCGCGGCTGGTTCAACTCTTCCTTGACGACGGCTGTAGCTGTTACAGGAAAGGCGCCGTACAAAGGCATTCTATCCCACGGGTTCACACTTGATGGAGAAGGCCGTAAGATGAGTAAATCACTTGGTAATACAATCGATCCATTGAAAGTTATCCAGCAAATGGGGGCAGATATCCTCCGTCTATGGGTAGCATCTGTTGATTATCAAGCAGATGTGCGTGTGTCTGATAATATCTTGAAGCAAGTTTCTGAAGTGTACCGCAAAATCAGAAATACATTCCGCTTCCTATTAGGAAACTTGAATGGATTCAATGCTGCTAGTGATGCAGTAAGCTATGAAAACCTTCGTGAAGTGGATCAATATATGCTGATCAAGCTAAACCGTTTAGTGGAGCAAGTACAAAACGGCTATGATCGTTATCAATTTGCTGATGTCTATCACGGAATCAATAATTTCTGTACGCAGGACTTAAGCTCCTTCTACCTGGATTATGCGAAAGATATCCTCTATTGTGATGCTGAAGCAAGCACTGGCAGAAGAGCCATCCAAACGGTTCTGCACGAATGCTTAATTAAGCTTGTGAAAATGATTGCCCCAATTCTTCCGCATACAGCTGATGAGGTATGGGCATTCATCGATGATGCAGCAGAAAAAAGCGTACAATTGACAGATATGCCATCTGTTGAAACCTATGAGAATGCTCAGGCTATTGAAGAGAAATGGGATCGTTTCATGGATCTTCGTGATGATGTCCTGAAGGCATTAGAAGAAGCGCGTAATGCAAAAGTAATCGGTAAGTCACTCAATGCGAAAGTGACGCTCTACCTTGGCGAAGAAATGAAAGAATTGCTCGCTGACATTCATGAAAGTCTTGAGCAGTTATTCATCGTTTCGAAAGTGGAGCTTGCCGGCTCTGTATATGAGGCACCAGAAAATGCTCTTAAATTGGAGCATGCCGCAATTCTGATTGAAAAAGCGGAAGGCGAAACATGTGAACGCTGCTGGAATATCAGTGGATTGGTTGGCAAAGTTGAGAAGCATCCAACGTTATGTGAGAGATGCGCAACTGTGGTAGATGCTGAATATCCGGAATTAGGATAAGGATGTAGAAACATTTAGGCCCTTTTCTTTATGCGGAAAGGGCCTATCTGTTTGTCCAGGTTCGTTTTTTATGGAAGGGTATGCTACAATTTTTATGCGTAGTCAGGACATTATAAGCAGGCAGGGGGGCGTTTGTAAGGTGTTGCGTTTATATTACGGAATAGCCTTGGCAATCATACTGGTCGATCAAGTAACGAAATGGATGATTGTGAAATATATGGAGTACGGGGAAAGCATCCCTGTCATTGAGAACATCTTCTACATTACATCGCATCGCAACCGGGGAGCGGCGTGGGGCATCCTGCAAGGGCAGATGTGGTTCTTTTATATCGTGACAGCTGTTGTCATCGTTGGGATTATCTATTATATCAAGAAATATGCTGGTGATAAGCTGACAGGGGTATCCCTTGGTCTCATATTAGGAGGCGCTGTCGGGAACTTCATCGACCGCTTGTTCAGGCAAGAGGTAGTGGACTTTTTCCACGTGTATATTTTTTCATACAGCTTCCCGGTATTCAATGTGGCAGATGCATCCTTATGTGTAGGTGTCGTCTTATTGATTATCGCGATGTTTATGGAAGAAAGAAGAGCTAAGGAGTTAACGAATGGACAATCAAAAGATCAAAATTAATGAAGAACAAAAAGGGCAAAGGCTTGATAAGATCCTTTCCCTTATCAATGAAGAATGGTCCCGCTCACAGGTGCAGCAATGGATCAAGTCCGGAAATGTAACGGTAAATGGGGCTTCCTCTAAGGCGAATTATAAATGCCAGGAGGGCGATGAGATTGAGGTAACGATTGAGGAGCCGGAAGAGCTTGATATTGTGGCTGAAGATATCCCGCTTGATATTTACTATGAGGATGCAGATGTCATCGTTGTGAATAAGCCGAAAGGAATGGTCGTGCATCCTGCGCCGGGTCACACAGGCGGTACGCTTGTGAATGCGCTGATGTACCATTGCAAGGATTTATCAGGCATTAATGGGGTAATGCGCCCAGGTATCGTTCACCGGATTGACAAGGATACATCAGGCCTATTAATGGTCGCGAAGAATGATATGGCCCATGAGAAATTGGTCAAACAGCTCCAAGAGAAAACAGTGACCAGAAAGTATAAGGCGCTTGTTCATGGAGTCATTCCTCATGATGCCGGTACGATTGACGCTCCTATCGGACGTGATAAACGCGATCGTCAAAGCATGACCGTAACGGATGAAAACTCCCGTCATGCAGTCACTCATTTCCATGTGCTTGAGCGGTTCCGTGATTTCACGTTTGTGGAATGTCAGCTTGAAACGGGAAGAACGCACCAAATCCGTGTCCATATGAAATATATTGGTTACCCGCTTGCAGGCGATCCGAAGTATGGACCAAGAAAAACAGTTGATTTAAATGGACAGGCTCTTCATGCAGGTGTGCTTGGATTTGTCCATCCGCGGACAGAGGAGTATTTAGAATTTGAAGCCCCTCTGCCTGAATACTTTGTCGAATTTTTGGATACTTTACGAATAGATCGTTGACAAGTACAACGTATGAGGGTATGATATACCTAATTGAATAAGTCCTTTAATACAGTCCAGAGAGGCTGAAAAGGTACGTGATGATACTTGAACATGGAGAAATACTGTATTTTTCTATGATGATTGCGATCTGAATCCTTTTGCCTCTGGCAAAAGGATTTTTTATTTTCTCAGAAAGGATGCTTCGTATGATAGAAAAAGCAACATTGCTTGATGACAAGGCTATTGCGAGATCGTTAACGAGGATTGCCCACGAGATTATTGAGAGGAACAAGGGCGTGCAGGATTGTGTGCTTATTGGAATCAAGACACGCGGCATTTTCCTTGCGAAACGGCTTGAACAGCGAATTGCAGAAATCGAAGGAACAAAGATTCCTGTCGGGGAACTGGATATTACGCTTTATCGTGATGACTTAACGAAGAACACGGAAAGCGGAGAACCTGAAGTAAAAGGAAGCGATGTATCCTTCTCGATTGAGGATAAAAAAGTCATCCTTGTGGATGACGTACTCTACACGGGACGAACGGTCCGGGCCGCACTCGATGCGCTTGTTGACCTAGGGCGGCCGAGCCAAATACAATTGGCCGTATTGGTTGACAGAGGCCACCGGGAATTGCCTATTCGTGCAGATTATGTAGGTAAGAATATTCCTACTGCCAAGAATGAAAAAATCGTTGTAAAACTTAAAGAAATGGATGGCGGCGAACAGGTTGCCATTTATGAATAAACATCCTTTTTAATTGCAGTCCAGAGAGGCTTGCAAAGAGGAGAGTTCAGTAAAAATTAAATGATGCTTGAATTCTTCTCCTCGAAACAACTTGTTTTTTCTTAATTCAGAGGAGGATTACAAATGGAATCGAATGAAACAGTCCAAAAACCTGCGAACATCCGGCTTGATGTCCAGGAAAAACCAACACCAAGACAATGGCTTACCTTGAGTTTGCAACATTTATTTGCAATGTTCGGCTCAACCGTGCTTGTTCCCATTTTGACAGGACTTGATCCGGGAATCGCCTTATTAACAAGTGGTATCGGTACACTCGCATACCTCTTGATCACGAAAGGACAAATTCCCGCTTATCTTGGTTCATCGTTTGCCTTTATTGCTCCGATTGTGCTCTTAAATGAGAACAGCGGGGTAGGCTCGGCACTCGTCGGCGGGTTCTTGATTGGGATTATCTACGCACTTGTTGCCTTACTGGTCAAGGCTGTAGGTCCGGGAACGATTCTGAAATTCCTTCCGCCTATCGTAGTCGGACCGGTTATTATGGTCATTGGACTTGGTCTTGCTTCAACAGCCGTGAATATGGCTATGTATGAGGACTCAACAGCAAAAGTGCTGGTTTATAGTTCAAAGCACTTTACGATTGCACTAATTACACTGGGCATTACCCTTTTCTGCTCAGTTGCTTTTAAAAACTTTCTGTCGCTCATCCCTGTATTGCTGGGGATTGTCGGCGGGTACATCGCATCCTTATTCTTTGGAATCGTTGATTTCCAAAAGGTAATCGATGCCCCTTGGTTCCAAATACCAAATTTCACAGTCCCGTTTGTGGATTACACTCCACATTTAACTTGGGAGATTATTCTGATTATGGTACCGATTGCGATTGTTCCAATCTCGGAGCATATCGGAGACCAATTGGTGCTTAGCAAGATTGCTGGAAAGAATTTTGTTGAAAAACCTGGTTTGCACCGTTCTTTATTCGGTGACGGTATCTCCATTATGATTGCCTCATGTCTTGGAGGACCGCCGAATACCACATATGGTGAAAATATCGGGGTTATGGCTCTGACTCGCGTCTTCAGTGTTTATGTCATTGGAGGAGCGGCTGTATTCGCCATCGCCTTCGGGTTCATCGGCAAAATTTCAGCACTGATCCACTCTATTCCTTCTGCGGTTATGGGCGGAGTATCCATCTTGCTATTCGGAATTATCGCTTCAAGCGGGCTGAGAATGTTGATTGACAGCAAAGTTGATTTGTCTGTCAACAGAAATTTGGTCATATCATCCGTCATCTTAATCATTGGTGTCGGTGGAGCATTCCTCAAACTAACGGAGAATGCTTCCATCTCCGGCATGGCTCTTGCTGCCATCGTCGGTGTCATACTAAATCTTATATTGCCTGGAAGAGAGAAAACGTCAACTGAACAATAGAGCAGATTGAGCATTTTCAAAAAGCAGGGATAAAGATTAAGGTAAGACAAATCCAATGATGCAGGAGGATTTGTACCTTATCAAAGGCCCTGATTCGTATTAATTCGAATGAGGGCCTTTTTTTGAAAAGATTCATTGGCAAAAAATCTATCGACAATAGTAAGAAAATAGATAAGAGTGGGAAGGATGAGAAAGATGAAACATTTGTTGACGATGAATGATTTATCAATCGAAGAGATTATGCAGCTACTGTCAGACGCGGAGCAATTTGCAAAAGGTGAAACATGGCAGCCAAAGAGACCATACTTCATATCCAACCTTTTCTTTGAACCGAGTACAAGAACGAAATCAAGCTTTGAAATGGCTGAAAGAAAATTAGGCTTGGAAATCATTCCTTTTGAAGCCCATACATCTAGTGTTTTAAAGGGTGAGACCCTCTACGATACAGTCAAAACGTTAGAGTCAATCGGAGTTGATTCAGTCGTTATTCGACATACTGAAGATAATTACTTTGCCAAATTAATACAAGATGGTGTATATTTATCCATAATGAATGCTGGTGATGGATGTGGTCACCATCCCACACAGTGTTTATTGGATCTACTGACAATTAAACAGGAATTTGGCCAATTCAAAGGACTGAAGGTCGCTATTACAGGTGATATCAGACATAGCCGGGTAGCGCGCTCCAATGCAGAAACATTAAGGAGGCTCGGTGCAGAAGTTGTCTTCTCAGGTCCAGAAAACTGGGCAACGATTAATGGCTCCGATATTCCGTACGAACCAATTGACAGAGCTGTAAAAACAGCGGATGTGTTCATGCTGCTCAGAATCCAGCACGAACGCCATTCAGTTGAAATGCCATTGACAAAGGAAGAATATCTGGACCACTATGGACTAACATTTGAAAGAGAAAGCCAAATGAAACAAAATTGCATAATTATGCACCCTGCACCAGTGAATAGGGGAGTGGAGATTGACAGCGCCCTTGTTGAATGTAAAAGATCAAGAATCTTCAAACAGATGGAGAACGGTGTATACGCAAGAATGGCAGCGTTAAAAAACAGCATCGAGCATAAGGAAGGAGCAGGTCTAAATGAAACTATGTATACGAAATGCCAAATTGTTGGCTGAGGATCAAACCCTCGTCAAAACCAATATTGTTATAGAGGACGGCATTATCCAAGAAATAGGGAGTAATGTGGACGCAGAGGGTGCTGAATATATGGATGCTAATGGCTGTCTCCTTTCACCAGGGTTCGTGGACTTGCATGTCCATTTGCGTGAACCCGGCGGAGAGAAGAAGGAGACGATTGAGACTGGCACGATGGCAGCTGCCAAGGGCGGATTCACGACTGTCGCGGCTATGCCGAATACTCGTCCTGTTCCAGATACACCGACACAAATGAATTGGCTGACTAATAGAATCAAAGATAAAGCAGCAGTACGTGTTCTCCCCTATGCCTCTATCACCATTCGAGAACTTGGGCAGGAGCTAACTGACTTTGAAGGGCTGAAGGAAGCTGGAGCCTTTGCTTTCACAGATGACGGTGTCGGTGTCCAGTCTGCAGATATGATGCTTCAAGCGATGAAAAAGGCAGCGGCGATCGACATGCCGATTGTAGCTCATTGCGAGGAGAATACGCTCATCCATGGCGGATGTGTCCATGAGGGAACGTATTCTGCTAAACATAACCTGCCGGGCATCCCTTCTATATGTGAATCGGTGCAAATCGCTCGTGATTGTCTGCTGGCAGAAGCGGCCCGCTGCCATTATCATGTGTGCCATATCAGTACGAAGGAATCCGTCAGAAGCGTACGTGATGCGAAGAGAGCGGGCATTCATGTAACAGCTGAAGTAACTCCCCATCATCTCTTGCTCTCAGAGAATGATATTGCCGGGGAGGACACCAATTATAAAATGAATCCGCCGCTCAGAGGGGCTGATGACCAGCAAGCTTTAATAGAAGGACTGCTTGATGGAACGATTGACTTCATTGCAACCGATCACGCTCCCCATACTGAGGAGGAGAAAGCGCAAGGAATGAAGCTTTCGCCATTTGGGATTGTGGGACTTGAAACAGCGTTCCCTCTTCTCTATACAAATCTAGTGAAAAAAGGCGTGCTGACTCTGCAGCAATTAATTGATTTCTTAACCATTAAACCTGCAGAAGCGTTTAATCTTACATATGGAAAATTAGAAAAGGGAGCACCGGCTGATCTTGTCTTGCTGGATTTGGAAAGCGAGCATGAAATCAATCCGGAGGAATTCCTCTCTAAAGGTAAAAACACCCCGTTTGCAGGCTGGAAATGCCAAGGATGGCCGGTAATGACGATGGTCGAAGGAAAAGTGGTTTGGCAGAAAGGAAGAATGCTAGTATGAAAAGACAATTAATCCTAGAAGACGGCACCATCATGATTGGTGAGGCATTCGGCGGAGAAATAGATAAAATTGGCGAAGTCGTTTTTAACACGGGAATGACTGGCTATCAAGAAATTCTATCCGATCCATCCTATTGCGGACAAATCATTACAATGACCTATCCGCTGATTGGGAATTACGGAATTAATCGCGATGATTTTGAATCCATCATGCCTAGTTTGGCGGGCTTGATTGTCAAAGAGGTTGCTGACTTTCCTTCCAATTGGAGAAGCGGCTTCTCATTGGATGAATATATGAAAATCAAGAATATTCCCGGAATCTCTGGGATTGATACACGTAAATTGACACGAATGATTCGGGAAAGAGGAACGGTAAAAGGGGTTATTTGCTCGATTACGAAGGACCCTGAAATGATGCTTCATCAAGTAAGAGCAACCGTACTTCCGAAAAACCAAGTACAAAAAGTTTCTACGAAGAAGCCTTATCCAAGCCCAGGTCGCGGCCATCGTGTCGTAGTTGTTGACTTTGGCATGAAGCATGGCATCCTTCGGGAATTAAATAACCGCGGCTGTGATGTGATTGTTGTACCGCATAACACAACTGCTGAAGAAATCATGACCTTATGTCCAGACGGCATTATGCTCACAAATGGACCTGGAGACCCGGAAAATGTTCCAGAGGCTATCGAAATGATTAAGGAAGTCCTTGGAAAGGTGCCTTTGTTCGGAATTTGTTTAGGGCATCAATTATTCGCTCTTGCCTGCGGGGCAGAGACGGAAAAAATGAAATTTGGACATAGGGGCTCCAATCACCCTGTTAAGGATCTTCGTACAGGAAAGGTTGCACTCACCTCCCAAAATCATGGCTATACCGTTAACCCTGATTCTGTCATCGGAACGGAAATGGAAATCACTCATATTGCCTTAAACGATGGAACAGTTGAGGGACTGAAGCATAAAGAGTTTGATGCTTTTACCGTTCAATATCACCCTGAAGCATCTCCAGGACCAGAGGATGCGAATTACTTGTTCGACCAATTTATCACGATGATTGAACAGGCTAAATTGAAGGAGGCAGCAGCACTATGAGTAAACGTACAGATATCAAATCCATCCTAGTCATCGGTTCCGGTCCAATCGTTATTGGGCAGGCAGCTGAATTTGATTATGCTGGGACCCAGGCCTGCCTCGCACTGAAAGAAGAAGGATACCGAGTCATCCTGGTCAATTCCAATCCGGCTACGATTATGACTGATACGGAAATTGCCGATGCCGTCTACATAGAACCCTTGACGTTAGAGTTTGTCAGCAAGATTATCCGCAAGGAAAGACCGGATGCTCTTGTTCCGACGCTTGGCGGCCAAACAGGCTTAAACCTCGCTGTTGAACTGGCGAAATCAGGTGTGCTTGAAGAGTGCGGCGTCGAGATTCTTGGCACGAAGCTTTCTGCCATTGAACAGGCTGAAGACAGGGACTTGTTTAGAAGTCTCATGAATGAACTTGGTGAACCTGTACCAGACAGTGAAATTATTCATACATTGGAGGAAGCACTGGCATTTGTTGAAATAGTCGGATACCCAGTCATCGTTCGTCCTGCCTATACGCTTGGCGGTACGGGAGGCGGTATCTGTACAAATGAAACAGAGCTGCGTGAAATCGTAGCAAATGGCCTTAAAAGCAGTCCTGTAACTCAATGCTTGCTTGAGAAGAGCATTGCCGGATTCAAGGAAATTGAATACGAGGTCATGCGCGATTCCAATGATAACGCAATTGTCGTATGTAATATGGAAAATATCGACCCGGTTGGCATCCATACGGGAGATTCCATTGTTGTCGCACCTAGCCAAACCTTAAGCGACCGTGAATACCAGCTGCTTAGAAATGCCTCATTGAAAATTATTCGTGCCCTAAAGATTGAAGGAGGCTGTAATGTTCAGTTGGCGCTTGACCCGCATAGCTTTAACTACTACATCATAGAGGTTAATCCGCGCGTAAGTCGTTCTTCTGCTCTAGCATCAAAAGCAACTGGATACCCAATTGCTAAGCTTGCAGCTAAAATTGCTGTCGGCTTAACGCTGGATGAGATGATCAACCCCGTTACAGGCAAAACTTATGCCAGCTTTGAACCAGCCCTTGATTATGTGGTCACGAAAATTCCAAGATGGCCATTTGATAAATTTGAAGAAGGAAATCGTATCCTTGGCACGCAAATGAAAGCAACGGGAGAAGTCATGGCTATTGGGCGCAATCTTGAGGAATCTCTCCTTAAAGCGATCCGTTCTCTCGAAGTTGGAATCCTGCACTTTGAGCTGCCGGGCGGAAGTATGGTAAGCGATGAGGAAATAGAGAAGCAAATCAAGGTAGCGACAGATGAACGCTTGTTCTACCTTGCAGAAGGATTGAAGCGAGGTTTATCCATTGAGACCATTCATGACTGGTGCAAAATTGACCTGTTCTTCCTTTACAAATTCCAAAAAATCGTTCAAATGGAAAGCAGGCTGAAGGAATCTCCGTTCAATCAAGAGGTTTGCCGAGAGGCGAAGAAAATCGGCTTCTCCGATTTTGCCTTGGCGAATCTTTGGGGCTGTACGGAGCTGGACGTTTACAATTGGAGAAAAGAAAAGGAAATTCGCCCGGTTTACAAAATGGTTGATACATGTGCGGCAGAATTTGAGTCAGAGACACCATACTTCTATTCCACCTATGAGGAAGAAAACGAATCTCTTGTGACAGACAAGAAGAGTGTGGTCGTGCTTGGGTCCGGCCCAATTCGCATCGGCCAAGGGGTAGAGTTTGACTATGCAACCGTTCATTCTGTCTGGGCCATTAAAGAAGCCGGATATGAGGCCATTATCATTAACAGCAACCCTGAGACGGTTTCGACTGACTTCAGTATCTCCGATAAATTATACTTTGAGCCGCTCACAATTGAGGACGTTATGAATGTCATAGATTTAGAGAAGCCAGAGGGTGTCATCGTCCAATTTGGCGGACAGACAGCGATTAATCTTGCTTCTGCCTTAGTTGAACGCGGCATCAAGATTCTTGGAACATCTTTAGAGGATGTTGACCGCTCAGAAAACCGGGATATGTTCGAGCATGCCCTGTCTGAGCTTCATATTCCGCAGCCGCTTGGGAAAACGGCGATGTCTGTTGAAGAAGCCGTCGCGGTCGCTGAGTCAATCGGCTATCCAATCCTTGTGCGTCCATCCTATGTACTTGGCGGAAGGGCGATGGAGATTGTCGACCATAAGGAAGAATTGCTTCATTACATGAAGAACGCCGTTAAGGTCAATCCGAAGCATCCGGTCTTGATTGATCGGTACCTAACAGGAAAAGAGATTGAAGTTGATGCCATTTCAGACGGCGAAACAGTCGTCATTCCAGGCATTATGGAGCATATCGAAAGAGCAGGGGTACACTCTGGAGACTCCATCGCTGTCTATCCGCCGCAAAGCATAACGAAAGCTATCAAGGACCGCATTGTGGATTACACGATCAAGCTTGCTAAAGGGCTGAACATCATTGGATTGTTCAATATTCAATATGTTGTATCCAATAATGAAGTGTATGTCATCGAAGTCAACCCGCGTTCAAGCCGGACGGTGCCTTTCTTGAGTAAGATCACGAATGTGCCGATGGCCAACTTGGCGACGAAAGTCATCCTTGGACAAAAGCTTGCTGATTATGGCTTTGAAAACGGCATGGTTGAAGAAAAAGCAGGTGTATACGTAAAAGCACCGGTCTTCTCATTTGCAAAGCTGCGCCAGGTTGAAATAACGCTTGGACCTGAAATGAAGTCTACAGGCGAAGTCATGGGCAAAGATGATACACTCCAAAAAGCACTGTATAAAGCCTTGGTTGCCTCAGGCATCCATATTAAGCAGCATGGCTCAGTCCTCCTCACAGTTGCTGATAAGGATAAGAAAGAAGCGGTTAAACTAGCCAGCCGATTCCATGAAATCGGATATCGTTTGCTTGCAACGAGCGGAACTGCTCAAGTGCTGGCAGATGCAGGCATCCCATGCTCCGTAGTCGGCAAAATAGGCGGCCCTGAACCGAATCTATTGAACATTATTCAGGATGGAAATGCACAATTGGTCATCAATACATTGACAAAAGGCAAGCAGCCGGAGCGTGACGGGTTCAGAATTCGCCGTGAATCTGTTGAGAATGGAATCCCATGCTTGACCTCACTTGATACAGCCAATGCCATTCTTACTGTGCTTGAATCCATGACATTCTCAAGCTCGCCTATGAACCAAATGGAAAAAACGCGGGAGGCAGTAAATCTATGATTGGGCAGCAGCAGATGACGGTCATCAGCCAGACCTTACTTGCTCCGAATATTTATGAATTGACGATGGAGGGGACACTTGTCTCCTCCATGACAATGCCCGGACAATTCGTCCATATTAAAGTATCCGACTCATATGACCCATTGTTGAGAAGACCTATCAGCATTTGCCAGATTGATCAAGAATCATCCCGGTTCACGGTTGTATACCGGGCGGAAGGAAAAGGAACAAAGCGCTTAGCTGAGAAGAAAGCCGGTGAGAAAGTGGATGTACTCGGGCCGCTTGGTAATGGTTTTTCACCGGAAGAGGTGGAGCCGGGAGGCAAGGCTTTATTAATCGGCGGAGGCATTGGAATTCCTCCCCTCCTCCAGCTTTCAAGAGAGCTGGGTGCGAATGGAGTCAAGGTAACCCATATACTTGGTCTCCGCACGGCTGTGGATGTTTTTTATGAAGAAACGTTCAAGGAGCTGGGTGATACGGTTATTACGACGGAGGATGGATCGAAAGGAATTAAGGGTTTTGTGACAAGTGTAGACCTGTTGGAAGAATATGATGCGATTTATACATGCGGCCCAACTCCCATGCTAAAAGCGGTTATGCAAAAGTATGCAGGGAAAAAGGTATTCATTTCTCTAGAGGAGCGCATGGGCTGCGGAATTGGCGCATGCTTTGCCTGTGTGTGCAAGACACCTGATGGTGGATATAAGAAGATTTGCAGTGATGGACCTGTATTCCGTTCAGAGGAGGTATTGATTTAATGACAAGCCCATTAACGATTGAACTGCCCGGACTGAAGTTGAAGAACCCAATCATGCCGGCGTCTGGATGCTTTGGATTTGGCCGGGAATTCGCAAATCTTTATGATTTGAGCAAGCTCGGTGCCATCATGATTAAATCAACCACCCTCGAACCGCGCTTTGGAAACCCGACTCCTCGTGTAGCGGAAACCAATGCCGGCATGCTGAACGCAATTGGGCTGCAGAATCCAGGATTGCAAAAGGTAATGGATGAGGAGCTGCCATGGCTTCAATCATTTGATGTCCCCATCATTGCCAATGTAGCCGGTACGGCCATGGAGGATTATGTGGAGACCGCAAAGGAGATCAGCCAAGCGCCCAACGTACATGCACTCGAACTCAATATTTCCTGTCCGAATGTGAAATGCGGCGGCATTCAATTTGGAACAGATCCAGAGACTGCAAAGGAATTGACGAAAGCGGTCAAAGGGGTATCAGACGTACCTGTCTATGTGAAATTATCACCGAATGTCAGTGACATCGTATCGATTGCGAAGGCGGTTGAGGACGGGGGAGCGGATGGTTTGACAATGATTAATACATTGGTCGGCATGCGCATTGATTTAAAGACAGCGAAACCAGTGTTAGCGAATAAGACAGGTGGGTTGTCCGGCCCAGCCATTAAGCCTGTGGCTATCCGCATGATTCATGATGTTTCACAGAATGTATCCATCCCAATCATCGGAATGGGCGGAATCTCGACCGCAGAGGATGTCGTGGAATTCTTCCTCGCAGGAGCAAGTGCTGTAGCGGTTGGGACAGCAAACTTCGTCAACCCATTTGTCTGCCCGGAAATCATTGACGCTTTGCCTGAATTAGTAGAAGAACTCGGGTATGAGCATATATCAGAATGCACGGGAAGGAGCTGGAAGCGGCATGAACAATACACCGGTTATCGCGCTTGATTTTGCCGGAAAGGAAGAGGCACTGCAATTATTAAAAAGGTTCCCTGATGAGAAGTTAGCGGTGAAGATTGGGATGGAGCTTTATTATGCAGAGGGTCCATCAATCGTGACCGCCATAAAGGAAATGGGCCATGATGTATTTCTGGATCTGAAGCTGCACGATATTCCAAATACGGTCAAAAAGGCGATGGAGCGTCTTGCTGTTCTCGGAGCTGATATGGTCAATGTCCACGCAGCAGGAGGTCAGGCGATGATGGAGGCCGCCTTGGAAGGACTTGATAAGGGGACTTCCGCTGGGAAATGCCGTCCATTATGCATTGCGGTTACCCAACTGACGAGCACGACAGAGTTTCAGATGCAAAAAGAACAATTAATCAAGGAGTCATTGACAGAGAGTGTGCTGCACTACGGCCAGCTGGCAAAGGCAGCCAATTTGGACGGGGTTGTTTGCTCCGTGCATGAAGCGATGGACATACATAAACATATAGGGACGGATTTCCTGACAGTAACCCCGGGAATTCGTCTGGCAAATGATCAAAAAGGTGATCAGAAGCGAATTGCAACACCAGCAGAGGCTAGAAGACAAACGAGCGACTTCATCGTTGTTGGAAGATCAATCACAGCGGCTGAAAATCCGCTTGAAGCCTACCATACAATCTTAAAGGAATGGGAGAGAAACAAATGAACAAACAAACAATCGCTGAACATTTATTAAACATCAAGGCTGTTTCCTTAAAGCCGAATGATCCGTTTACTTGGTCTTCCGGGTTAAAATCTCCCATTTATTGCGATAACCGTCTCACCCTATCTTATCCCGCAGTGCGCAAAGAGATTGCTCAAGGCCTAGCAGAGCTGATTCAGACAAAATTCCCGCAAGCAAAGGTTGTTGCAGGTACAGCAACAGCTGGAATCCCGCATGCCGCATGGGTAAGCGAAATCCTTAACCTTCCAATGGTCTATGTACGCTCCAGCGCAAAAGGCCATGGGAAAGGAAACCAGATTGAAGGAATAGTAAAAGAAGGCGATAAGGTGGTCGTTGTCGAAGATTTGATTTCCACTGGCGGAAGCTCTATTACATGTGTGCAAGCATTGCGAGATGCCGGATGCCATGTTGAAGGAGTCGTCTCAATCTTTACATACGAGCTGGAAAAAGCAACGGCTGCATTTAAGGAAGCAGATATCCCTTATTTCTCGCTAACAGATTTCACTACACTGACTGATGCGGCCAAAGAAAAACAGTCCATCTCAGAAGATGAACTGGAAAGCTTAAGGAAATGGAAAGCCAACCCTGCTGAGTGGGGGAAATAAGAGACCGAAACCGGTGAGCCAAAAAGGGCGCACCGGTTTTTATTTTCTTCCAATTGTCCCTTTACAGCAGGAGATTTATTTAGTAGTATTTAAGTAATTACTTAAATACTTATTTTTTATAAGTAAATTAAAAGCGGGGATCAAGATGAACGATACCTTTAAAGCATTATCAGACCCAACCAGAAGAAAAATTTTGGACCTATTGAAAGACGAGGACTTAACCGCCGGAGAGATTCACCAGCATTTTGACATGTCAAAGCCAAGTATCTCCCAGCATTTGAAGATCTTAAAAGGAGCGGGCCTTGTCCATGACATTAAAAAAGGCCAATATGTCTATTACTCGCTGAACACAACCGTTTTGCAGGAACTGATTTCGTGGGTTTACGATATTACCGGCTCAGAGAAGAAAGACTAAGAGAAAGGGGATACTATGAAAAAACATCTACTATCCATCATCCTGATTGCCATCTCGGCAGCGACATGGCTGGTCTGTTTCCCATCCTTGCCAGAGCAGGTACCGGTTCACTGGGGAGCAGATGGAGCAGACGGCTATCAGCCAAAAGCTATGGCCTTCTTCACCCTGCATGCACTTATGATCGGCATCTACCTCTTTATGACAGCCATTCCGAAGATTGACCCGAAGAAAAAGAATTACAAGTATTTTTCCAAAGCTTACTATGTGACAAACCTCAGTATCGTTATTTTATTCTTTATCATTAATATGCTGATTCTTCTAACCTCTCTTGGGTATGACATCCCAATGAAAAGCTTGGCTGTGCTGCTCGTTGGCCTGCTCTTTCTAGTCATCGGTAATTATATGCAGCAGGCAAAGCAAAACTTCTTCTTCGGCATCCGTACACCGTGGGCATTAATGGATGAAACCAATTGGAGAAAAACACACCGTCTCGGCGGGAGG
>NZ_JBJEFJ010000196.1:0-4913 GCF_051873915.1 Pradoshia sp. | reverse complement strand
CATCGTCGCAACTTACGTATAGAAATCTTCCAGTCACTGCCTGTGCCAATTCCATACGTATGAGCAAATGATTTCTGATTGAGAGCCAATCCGAGGTTATCAAGGGAATTGACATACAGAATCGCATCCTCTAGCTCACTGTCCGCGAAGGAGCGCCCATAAATGACCTCCTCCTCATACCGGACAGTTTTATCCTTTTCAATCTTGATTAATACTTTATCACCCAATGGGATATTCAATTGCTTAAATAGTTCTCTTGGGACATTGGTCCATAAGTTCCCAAATCTTATATCTAATATTTCAATAATACCTTTGATTTCATCTTCCTTTTTATATAATTCAGAGAGAGGGAATTCCACAAGTGACTTTACGTCAATCTTTGGTCCGACTTCCTTCAAGCTGATCACACCAGCAGCTATTCTTGCTCCTGTATAAGCATATACATCACGTCCATGGAAGGTATAAGATTCTCCCGAGCGCGGAAGGCGGTTTACCTTCTCATCAATCAGCCTTGCCTCTGTGATGCCAATCTTATTCTTAATATGGGATAGTGTACCGTTATCGGGTGTGACTACATAATGCCCGGCAGATGTCTTCGCCACAATACTGCGGCGGTCGCAGCCAACTCCTGGGTCAACCACTGATACAAATACCGTGCCCTCTGGCCAATACGGAATGGCCTGCAAGAGACGATAGGAGCCTTCCCAAATATTGAACGTCGGAATGTCATGCGTATTATTGCTAATCTTCAGCGAGGGATCGACTGATAAGGCCACCCCGTACATGGCACTGACCGCCCCATCGCTTAATCCGAAATCAGATTGAAATACTAATAATCGTTTCATCACAATCCCACCTATCTGTATGCATATAAATAAAAAACACCACGTCCTCCTATTCGTTAAGGACGTGGTGTGATTGCACGCGGTACCACCTTAATTCACTATTTATTCACATAAACAGCCTCAGTAAGTGCATAAACGAATCAATCGTTTTTTACACTCTGGTATGGATAACGAGTACCAAATCTCGCCGAAGCCTACTCGCAATAGAATACTCGATCCTTTCAGCACGAGGCTCAGAGGCCATGTTCAATCAAGTTCCTTCCCGCTTCTTTTCAGCTTCCGAAGCTCTCTTTAGGGAAATCATCTTAATCTACTCTTCTCTTCAATGCCTCTTAAATATTTTGAATTATTTATATATTATCTAGGTTCATGGTCATATGTCAATAGCAATAATAGACAAAAGTGTCCTACTTAATGAAACCATCACCAGAGCTTCCATAGAAGTAACGGTCGAGCCCAATCGCCGCCAGCGGACCCTTTAAAATAATATCAAGCAGCATATTCGCAATCATTTCCGGTGGCTCCTTCGAATCCGTCTGCAGCCAGTAAGTTAACACCCCTAAATGGGCAGAGGAAATATAGGCATAGTATAATTCCAATGGATAATGCATTTGATTCTCTTCCGATGCTTTAGAGAAAACATCCTCGATATTGTAAACGAAGACTTCCCGTATCTTCTCCTTAAAATGAGCATCCCCATTCGCACTCAGGATGACCTTCATGAAATCAGCCTCTTCACGAAAGCATTCAAGCAAACGAATAATGAAAACAAGGCGGTCCTTTGCGAACCCCTCCATATCGGGATGGTTCGTAAACGGCAATTCATCAATAATCGCTTGAATCTTCGCAAATAGTTCCCCCTCAAGCTTGTCCAAAAGGTCGTATTTATCTAAGTAATGCAGATAAAAGGTGCCTCTATTGATTCCCGCACGTTCCGTTAAATCTCGCACGGAAATCTTCTCAAAGTTCTTTTCCTCCAATAAGGAAATAAAGGTTTCCTTAATCTCTTTTTTCGTCCTGATGACACGGCGGTCATAGTTATTGGTCATGGATTATCCTCTTTCCCAAAAAGTTAATGAACACATTTTTGAATCTGTCGTTTAATGAACATCTCCATCAAAATTGATGATGGTGTATTGGTTATATCTAGGATAAGATAAACACGTAATTTAATCAACACAGTGTTCATAAATAGATGAGGAGGAATACAAGTGAAAGACAATAAATTTTTCTTCGCTGCATTTGGTGCCGTTCTCGTATTATTATTCGTCTTTGTTTCCACTGCCATTCCAAGTGCACGCTCCAACCCGAAAGACCTGCCGATTGCCCTTGTATCAGAAGACCAAGGCGTGATGGGAGAAACAATGGTCAACATGATTCAGACGAATGTTAAAACTTCAAAAAACGAGACATTCAAATTCACGGTGGTTAAAAACACGGACGAAATGAATGAGCTGTTGGATAAGAAAGAAATCTACGGTGCTCTCGTGATTCCTAATGATTTCTCTGAGAAATACGCTTCGCTTCAAACAGCAGCGCCAGAATCACCAGCCTTACAGGTCTATGTGAACCAAGGAATGAATACAAACGTAGCAACTGTAGTGAATCAGGCACTAACCGCCATGGTCACACAGCTGAACACCAATATGAGTCAGCAATTATTTGCGGCCATGAAAGAAAAAAATGTGACTTTATCAACTGAACAAGCACAAATTTTCGCTTCCCCAATCCAAAGCGAGGTCATCATGGTCAACCAAACAGGAGACTTAGCCATGGCTCCAACCTCTCTATTCCAGCCGATTTGGCTAGGAAGCATTATCAGTGCCGTATTAATGTGGTTTGCAGGACGTAAGCGTGTATTCAATTCCATTGGCGAACAGCTCAAATTTCGCTTATTGCAGATCGGTGTCGGAGCTGCGCTTGGGTTCTTCACTGGCTATCTCGCCACATGGCTGTCCACCTGGATGCTCGGCTTTGAATACGCAAGCTTCAATGATGTAGCCTTATTCGCCTCCATCGCAAGCTGCGGTTTCATCCTGCTGGTCTTGGCCGCATTAAGCTGGATTGGCTATGCCGCCCTGCCGATTTTCGTACTCTTGATGTTCTTCGGTCTCCCATTAGTCCAGCTTGCACCAGAGATGATGCCAGCGTTCTATGCTGACTGGATCTACCCATGGATTCCAATGCGTTTCCTCTTTGACGGGCTGAAGGAAATTCTTTTCTTTAACGGAGCCGCATGGAATGGCAGCGCCCAAATCCTTTGCTGGATTGCCGCTGTTTCTGCCATTGCCATTACAGCGAAAGCTTCCGCTAAAACAGAATAGGTGCAGATACAAAGAAATCTTGTCAGCTTTTTTAGAGCCGGCAAGATTTCTTTTTTATTGATTCAATTGATGTATTTTCCGTCCCATGGATTCGAGGATATAGACGACTGGCACTTGTGTCGTAATATTGGAGCCTTCACAAAATTCCTCCGTCACGAAATACGGAATATTCAAATCTGATATCTTTGCCACCGTCGAATTATTATGGTTTGTTATACTGATAATTTTGCTTCCCTTCTGCTTAAACTGATTAAGATGAGTAACCGTAAAATGATTTTCTCCTGAGACCGACAAGACAATCGTCACACTATCCTGCATGAGGCTGGAATTTACCGGGAAGAGGGGATCCTTAATATGCACGGAAAATTTCCCAATGCTTGAGAAATACCTGGCCCCATACTCAGCCAGAATCCCCGAGCTGCCTATTCCTAAGAAAATGACATTCTCCGCTTTACCGATCACAACAGCTGCTTCCTTCACCTTTTGATCTAAATCACCCTTCAAGGTTCGCTCATAAAATTCCACAAAGGAATGTTCAGCGTTTTTAATTGGCAGCTTCTTCTCCTCGGTTAAGTACATCTTCAATTTAATCTTAAATTCAGAAAAACCATCACAGTTTATTTTTTTGCAAAAGCGTTGAATGGTCGCTGTAGAAACATGCGTTTCATCCGCCAATTCGCGGATTCTCATATAAACAACCTTCTCGCCATTCTGGCATATGTATTGATAAATAGCTGTTTCCAGCTCATTGAACGAACGAATGACTTCACTTGAGAACATAGAATAAATACGCTCCTTCTCCTAAGAAGATTGACAACATTAGTTTAACATAGCTCAAGAAAAGTCACATGGTGTGACAGTTATGAAACAAATGATTTTTTGTGTCATCCCGGACATAATGCAGCCAATGGATGTTTCACAAAGCCTCCCCCCGTTATCATAAAGAGGTAGAGAAATGATTCAACAACGGAGGGGTTCAAATGATTAAATTAGTGCTAACTGATATGGATGGAACATTCTTAAATAACAGCGGGGATTATAACAGGGAGCTGTACAAGGAAGTTAAGCAGCTGATGGAGGAGAAAAATGTCTACTTTGCCCCTGTCACCGGGAAACAATGTGAACGGGTTGAGGAGCTATTCGGAGAAGATGCTAAAGATTTGTGGATATTAGGAGACAGCGCAACAAGAATCAAGCATAACGGGGAATTTGTCTATGAATCCCTGCTAAGCAATGAACTCGGTCAATGCATCATCCAGCTTCTCGAGGAATTAAGCCCAGACCATACCATTATTGCGTGCACGCAAAGCGGTGCGGTCATTAAGGACTCCACATCCCAAGAGGAAGCAGCAATTGTCCGCAGATCCTATGCACAAGTAAGACAAGTAGCTGATTTCAGCGAAATAAAGGAAGACTTCATCAAAATCACAATTCATGATCCGTTGAAAAAATGTATCGAAACGAGGGAAAAACTATCCCCATTCTTCGATTCCGCCTATATCGTCGCATCCGAAGTGGCTTGGATTGATATCACAAATGCAAATGTGCATAAAGGCACCACTGTCCAGCATCTGCAAGAGCTATTGAATGTCACACCAGCAGAAACAATGGTATTCGGTGATACATACAATGACATCGAGCTGATGGCATGTGCTGAATACAGCTTTGCCGTCCGCAACGCCGTGCAAGAAGTAAAAGATGCGGCTAATTATATCACTCGCTCCAACGAGGAAGACGGGGTATT
>NZ_JBJEFJ010000195.1:0-26224 GCF_051873915.1 Pradoshia sp. | reverse complement strand
CTCTAGTTACCCCTAACCGCTTCATACCGGTTAACCGGTCTTCCAATCCCGCCGTCTGCCTCAATGCTGTCTCCACCCTTCTCTAATTTCAGATAAGCCCGCAGACACCAAAAGAGCATTGCCGACGGCAATGCTCTTCCCTCATCCCTTGCTTATTCTTTTTAACAGCCGATCTATTTAACAGCTTTCTCCTTCGTCATTACTACATATAAAATCATGGCCATGATGACAGAAAAACCAGCCGTCATATAAATACTTCCGTATCCGAATGAATGGGCAATCTGCCCAAAGGAGATAGCTCCTATCCCTATTCCAAGATCGAAAAAGGAGTAGAAGGTTGCATTAGCCATCCCCTTGCGATCAGCTGGAGCTTGGTCAATCGCCCAAGCCTGCAAGGCTGGCTGAACGCTTCCGAATCCGAATCCGTATAAGAAGGCTGCAATCAAGAGCCCGGTTGTTCCCGGCATCCAGGAGAGCAGGAACATGGCTATGACAACTAGCAATGTTCCCGGCAGGAATACAGCTTTATGTCCTTTCCGGTCATACAGCTGACCTGCAAAAGTCCGGGTAAGCATCACGGATACCGCATAGACCAAGAAGTACCACTGAATTCCCTCAACACCCTTCTGTGCCGTATAAAGCGGCAAGAAAGTCGCAATTCCTCCAAAGGTGAAGGTGATGAAAAAGGCTAGAATCGACGGCTTTAATGAACTCATCTCGTATAAATCCAGCAGTTTCCCGCCAGCTGGAGCCTTCTTGACGACTCCCTTCTTAAAGCGAATTTGAGAAGCTGCCAATAATGCGCAAGCTGGAAGAGCCGCACAAATCAGAAAGAATTGATTAAAAGGAAGCACTGCAACGAGGGCAAGTCCTATCGAAGGACCCATCGCCATCGCCAAATTCCCTGACAAGCCGAAATACCCGAGGCCTTCTCCCCTTCTTGTCGAAGGCACTACATCAGATGCGACCGTACCAGAGGCAGTCGTTAAGCAGCCCCAGCCGAATCCTTGCATAATTCTCATAAGGAAAAGCAGTGCGATACTCGCCAAGAATCCAAAAGTACCAACTGTCAAAATAACGACAATTAAGCCCCCGATATAAACAAGACCCCTCCCTCTTGTTTCTAGGGCCTTGCCGGCAAATGGCCGAATCAAAAGAGCAGAAAAAGTAAAAATTCCGACAACGAAGCCAATTAATTGATCACTTCCCCCTAGTTCCTTTACATAGAGGGAAATGGTTGGCAACGTCATTTGGAACCCTAAGAAAATCAAGAAATTCGCGATGCATATCAAGATGAAATCGCGTGTCCATATTCTTTCTTTGACAGCATGCTGACTCACACCATGTTGAACCTGTTCACTCATGTTATTCCTTCTCTCGTATTCTTTTGCCCTTTCTATGATATCGGAATATCTTTATATAATTCTATATTTTTTATTGGCAATCCTGTTATCTATCTGGAATTTCCTACTTAATACCCTCTCTTACGCGCTCAGGATGGGAATAAATATTGAAGCTCTCTCCCCTGATAAAGCCGATAGCTGTGATATTCAAATCATCTGCCAGTTCAATCGCAAGATCGGTCGGGGCCGACTTTGACAGAATGACTCCTACACCAATCTTTGCCGCCTTCAGAAGAACCTCTGAAGAAATCCGGCCGCTAAAGGCTATGACTCCATCGCGTACTGGAATATGATGAATCAAACAATAGCCTAATAGTTTATCAAGAGCATTATGACGGCCTATATCAGACCTTGCCGCAATTAGGACGGAATCATGGTAGAGTGCCGCATTATGTACCCCGCCTGTTTGCTTGAATAAGTCACTGCCCTCTTGAAGCCCTTCCATCATTTTAATGCATTGTTCAGGAGTAATACAAATGTTTGTATAGGAGGTTTTCGCTGTTTTCACATCGACCTGATAGTAAAACTGCCTGCTCTTACCGCAGCATGAACCAATGAATCGCTTCCCAGCCTCTCGCTGACTGACTGGATTATGATGGCGCAGTGTTACATATCCAAAGCCTTTTCCCTCATCTATATGATAGTCCTCCATATCATCCCTTGACCGAATGACACCCTCAGAGGCCAAAAATCCAAGGAGAAGCTCATCCAAATGGTATGGTGTACAGACCATGGTCGCAAACTCCTCCCCGTTCACGTAAATCGTAAAGGGAAACTCTACCGCCATTTCATCACTTTTCTCTATTAATTTTCCATCTATATACTTCGTGATTTTTTGTCTGCTTGTTACGTTCTTAGCCATATCACTCACCTGCCATTTCCGTTCTATACCCTTTCCATGGGTAAAAAAACATATATAGACACATATTCCATAATTGGTGTTTTATCCCTCATAAACGGGGTAGAGATTCCATAAGTGTGTTTAATATGGGGTATTTTTTATCGAAAGGGGTTTATCCATTTGAGCGATAATAAGGTCAAAATCAATGGAGTCGATATGGAGCTGAAGGATGAGCAATCGGTTTTGCAATTGCTTTCAGATAGCTCAATTGAGATTCCCAGTGTTTGCTATCATCCGAGCTTAGGTCCAATTGAAACATGTGACACCTGCATTGTCAGCGTGAACGGTGAATTGGTGCGTTCCTGTTCAACAATCGTCAAGCCAGGGGACGTTATCGACACCGCATCAAAGGAAGTGAAGAAAGCCCAGGTCATTGGGATGGACCGGATTCTTCATAAGCATGAACTGTATTGCACGGTCTGCGATTACAATAACGGGGGCTGCGAGATACATAATACCGTCAAAGAAATGAAAATCAACCACCAAAGCACCCCTTTTGAGCCGAAGCCATACCAGGAGGATAATTCTCATCCATTCTACCGCTATGACCCAGACCAATGTATTCTATGCGGACGCTGTGTTGAAGCCTGCCAGGATGTTCAAGTAACCGAAACATTGAGCATAGACTGGGAGAGCGATAAGCCGCGCGTCATTTGGGATAATGATGTACCGATCAATGAATCCTCTTGTGTTTCCTGCGGACATTGTTCAACTGTCTGCCCATGTAATGCCATGATGGAAAAAGGCATGGTTGGGGAAGCCGGGTTCCTTACCGCCATTGAGAAGCCTACCCTTCGCCCGATGATTGAAATCATCAAGGGAGTAGAGACAGGCTATGGCTCCATCCTCACCGTTTCGGATGTAGAATCAGCTATGCGTGATGCAAAAATCAAAAAAACCAAAACCGTATGTACCTATTGCGGTGTGGGCTGCAGCTTCGATATTTGGACAAAAGGCCGCCAAATCTTGAAAGTAGAGCCGCAAGTTGATGCGCCAGCCAACGGCATCTCTACCTGTGTAAAAGGGAAGTTCGGCTGGGATTATGTCAACAGTGAAGAGCGTCTCACGAAACCGCTTATTCGGGAGGGTGACCATTTCCGTGAAGCAGAATGGGAGGAGGCACTTAGTCTCATTGCCTCTAAATTCACGGAAATTAAGGAGGAACACGGGTCTGATGCTCTAAGCTTCATCACCTCCTCAAAATGTACGAATGAAGAATCCTATCTCATGCAAAAGCTCGCTCGTGGCATTATCGGTACAAATAATGTGGACAACTGCTCCCGCTATTGTCAGTCCCCTGCAACGGTCGGCCTGTTCCGCACAGTAGGCTATGGCGGAGACTCCGGCAGCATTACCGATATTGCACAGGCAGGCTGCGTAATCGTCATTGGCTCCAATACATCCGAGTCTCACCCCGTGCTCGCAACCCGCGTGAAACGTGCTCATAAATTGCACGGCCAGAAATTAATCGTTGCTGATATCCGCAAGCATGAAATGGCCGATCGTTCAGACCTATTTGTACAGCCAAAAGTCGGCTCTGACCTTGTTTGGCTTTCAGCGGTGACGAAATACATCGTAGACCAGGGCTGGGCTGACCAACGCTTCCTTGATGAGAAAGTAAATGGTCTTGAAGAATATATCGAGAGCATTCAAAAATACACCCTTGATTATGCCGAAGAGGTAACTGGCATCTCAAAAGAAAACTTAATCACCATCGCCAAAACGATTCATGAATCTGACGGCGTATGTGTGCTTTGGGCAATGGGAATCACCCAGCATCTTGGCGGCAGTGATTCAAGCACAGCCATCTCTAACCTATTGCTGATTACCGGAAACTATGCACGTCCAGGTGCTGGCTCCTATCCGCTGCGCGGCCATAATAATGTACAGGGTGCAAGTGATTTCGGCAGTATGCCGGACCGGTTCCCAGGCTATGAATTTGTGTCAGATCCAGATGTAAGGGCAAAGTATGAAAAAACATGGGGCGTAGAATTAACCGACCGGCCAGGCCTGAATAACCATGATATGATTGAAGCCATTCATGCCGGCTCTCTCAAAGCAATGTACCTTAAGGGAGAAGAAATGGGGTTGGTTGATTCCAATATCAATCACGTCCATGCCGCTTTTGAAAAGCTTGATTTCTTCGTTGTACAGGATATTTTCTTATCCAGAACAGCTGAGTTTGCAGATGTTGTCCTCCCTGCTGCACCGAGCCTTGAAAAGGAAGGAACCTTTACCAACACGGAACGCCGTATCCAGCGATTGTATCAAGCCATGGAGCCGCTTGGTGAATCCAAGCCGGACTGGCAGATTATCATGGAGGTCGCCAATAAGCTCGGAGCAGGCTGGAATTACAACCATCCAAGTGAAATCATGGCAGAGGCCGCATCCCTCTCCCCTCTATATGCCGGTGTATCCTATGATTTACTAGAGGGCTACAATACATTACAATGGCCGGTTGAACCAGATGGTACCGATACACCCCTCCTATTCAAGGACCGGTTCCCTTTCCCGGATGGCAAAGCCCGACTCTTCCCAGTCGAGTGGACAAAGCCGCTGGAATTTGATGAGGAATATGATTTGCATATTAACAACGGACGCTTGCTCGAGCACTTCCATGAAGGGAATATGACCTATAAATCAAAAGGCATCACCTCGAAAACACCAGAAGTCTTCCTTGAGGTGTCCCCTGAGCTAGCCGAGGAAAGAGGCCTGAAGGATGGCACGCTCGTCCGTTTGACCTCTCCATACGGTTCTGCGAAGGTTAAATGCCTCATCACCGATCGAGTTAAAGGGAAGGAAGTCTATCTTCCATTAAATGATTCGGGCGATGGAGCAATCAATCTATTGACATCAAGCTTTGCTGATAAAGACACAGATACACCAGCCTATAAGGAAATTTCAGCGAAGATGGAAATCATCAGCTATGACGGCGACAACCCGCTTCCGCGCATCAACCACCGGAACGGAAATCCCAACCCGCAAAAGGGAGTCGAGGTTGAACGCAAATGGGCGCGCAAAGATTATATCTTCCCAGGAGATTTAGCGAAAGTGGGGCGGAAAAACAATGGCTAAGGCAATTAAAAATGTCGTCAAGATTGAAATGACAGAGGAAGAAAAAAGAGCTCAGGACCTTCGCGAAATAGAAAATGCTCTTCTTGATAACAAGGACGCCATTCTTGAAACGATTGATTTATTAAAGCATATCAATAATCGGGGTGCCTTAACGATGGCAGCAAGCCTATTCGCCGAAGGAGATAAGGTCATGTATACCATCGTGAAAGCACTTGATAACCCGGAAGCAACCAATCTAATCAAGAATATGCTGCTCTTAGTCGGTGTGCTCGGCACAATCAACGTTCAGCAGCTTGAACCATTTGTCGTAAAGTTAAATGCCGGTGTTGCCCGCATGGCCGAGAACAAGGATTCGGACAAGTCACTCAGTTATCTAGGACTTGCCAAAACCTTAAAGGACCCTGAAGTCAACCGTGCCATCAGTCTTTTAATCGAATTCTTGCGCGGTATGGGCGAAGATACAGAAGACCTTGAACGTAACACTCAGCCGCCTGAGGAGCAGGCTGCTCAGAAAAATAGAACACGTGACTATCAGGGAAGAATGCACGATCGCGATTAATAAAGAGGGCTGTCCCCAAAAAGCCAGGGATTTTGGCTTGCTGGGGGCAGCTTTTTTATCATGCATTCTAACATTTTGCTTATCATCAAAAAAGCAGAGGATTATCTTATCCCTCTGCTTCTACTAAATGATGCCGGAATGCATAAATCACGGCCTGCGTCCGGTCCTGTACCTGTAATTTACCCAGGATATTGCTTACATGGGTTTTAACCGTTTTAATGGCAATGAATAATTCATCCGCAATTTCTTGATTGGATTTACCTTTCGCCATCAACAGCAGGATTTCTTTTTCCCGGCTCGTCAATTCCTCATGCAATTCATGTGTTTTCGGCTTTCTGAGCTTAGCCATCAATTTATCGGTAACTTCAGGCTCTAAGACTGTTTGACCATTGTACGTATCCCTGATGGAATCAGCAATCTCGCTCGCCTTTGAGGTCTTCAGCATATAGCTGATTGCTCCAGCCTCTAGAGCAGGATAAACCTTTTCATCATCAATGAAGCTCGTGACAATGATGATTTTCGCCTCCGGCCATTTAGCGATGATGTGCTTTGTCGCCTCAATGCCGTCCATACCAGGCATGACCAAATCCATCAAGATGATGTCAGGCCGCAGAGATAGCGCTAATGCTACTCCCTCCTCACCGGTTCCCGCCTCACCAACAACATCGATATCCACAAGTGAGGATAAGTAAGCAGAGACTCCTATCCGTACCATTTCATGATCGTCAATCAATACTACCTTTATCATTTGCTATCACCTACATTCACGATTGGAACGCGCACTTCCACACGTGTTCCTTGATTTGGAAATGAAATAATCTTGAAGGTGCCGCCAATCTCGAGCGCCCGCTCCCTCATATTCTGCAAACCATATGAGCCTGCTTTTGCAGAAGTTGTATCAAAGCCTTTGCCATCATCAATCACCCTCATGATAACCGATTGTTCATGCTTAACGATATAAATATCAAGCCTGCTGGCCTTAGCATGTCTAAGCGTATTTGAAACAGATTCCTGCAGAATACGGAATAGATGGTCCTCTATCCCTTTCTCCAATAAGAGGTCATCTACCTTCCAGTTAACATCAAAGGGCACCTTCTGCTTCAGCTCATGTAAGAGGCTGTCTACCCCTTCTTTTAAGCTCTTATCCTTGAGCTGAACTGGCCGGAGATGAAGAAGAAGCGCCCTCATCTCGAGCTGGGACTGTTGAATCATTCCCTCTGTCAGCTTCAATTGCTTCGTACGCCATTCTTCTGATGCATCAGGTGATTCATTAATGGCGGAGATGAGCATTGAGGCCGCAAAAAGCTGCTGGCTCACTGAATCATGTAATTCTCTCGCCAATCTGTTCCGCTCCTCCCTCACCATGCTTTGTACCAATTTCTCCTGCTCCTCCGTCTTCTCCGTGGCAAGGACTTGGGTTCGTCTTACCTGTTCAAGCAGAATAAGCTGCACATCCTGAAGTTTCTCAGCCGCCTCCCGAATATCGGTGATTTTCGGCTCCTTGCCGTGCTCAAGAGACTCCCCCTTCTTCAACTTATGTAGAGACTCATCAAGACTCTTAATCTCACTTTTATAGAAGGAACCGCTCGCAATCCCGAATAACAAGCCAGTGACAATGGCGGCACTCGGAACAAATAGAATAAATGGAATATGATAAATATCTTTCTCATAAAAGGGCCCCCAGTCAGCTGGCTTAAATACATAATAATAGGCTCCTGCTATTATGATAACAACGATTACGGCAATGGTCAGACAGAGGAGAATCTGGCGTTTTACGATACTCATACCCGTCTCACCACAATGCTTCCTGCACCGATAGAGGTCATGATTTTAATGCGGCTGCCCGCTTCCTCATATCCTTCCGTTTTATAAGCAATCTGCTGATTGCGTATATCGCGTTTTTCCTGGTCAAATAAGCGTATCGAGCCGTATAGTGCTGTATGGGAGAGCTTAACACCAATATCATATGGAATGAGAATCTCCACATTTCCGGCGATATTTCGGATGGAGATAATCGACTCTTCCTTCGGGAGCACGGTGTTGCTTAAATCAATCACCACATCTCCAAATCCAACGGCAATATTGATATCATCCCATTCGAAAATATCCTCAGGGGTCGATTGGTTCCCAAATAATCGGCTTGATACGGGACCATGAACCGTCACAAAATTTGCTTCGTCCTTATGCCCTTCAAAGGAAGGAGTGATTTCAGCTGGCTTTCGTCTTTTCTGTAAATAATGAACAAGAAAAACTAATAATATTATAAAAATGATGGCACGTATGACGAATAAGCTGATCAACCCTGACAAAGCAAAAAAAATGCCGACCCATAAGACAATCTTACCGGTTAAAGTAGCGTATTTCTTATATCCATAAAACAGGCAGATAGCAGCCACAATTCCATTGAACAGCAGCTCATCAAACCGGATGAAGATAATCTCAAATAAGCCTGCAATTAATATGCCAACCAATATGATTTTTAATTGTGATTGTTCCTTCGTCCCTGACATATCATTGCCCCCTGCTAAAAAAGATACGATAGGACGCAAGTCACAAAGCCTGCGCCCTATCTATTAGCATACCATCTTTCTAGTTCAAATCCTCATTCTTTTTTGTCTCTTTCTCTAACGCAGCAAGACGCGTATCCATAATCATTCCATAATGATTTGTCCTTGCCCTCATATCTAAGCCGTCGATTTCCCCTTTTGAAGATTTCCGCTTTCCGTTCGGAGCGGCTCCCTTCTCAATCAAGCCATCAATCTTGCCATGCACCTTGGATAAATTATCCTGACCCATCAATTCAAGCCTTTTAATTTGCATATCCTTCAGGCTTTGCTTCATCGTTGTAAATTTCTCTTCCAGCTGCTTAAGGTCAATATCAATCTGCACAAGCATATGCTCCAGCCGGGAAGCACGGTCCTCATAAATGGCCTGTTCCCGTACCGCATACTCATACAATTCCTCTGCTCCCTCTGTCGCGCGGGCAATTTCCGCTTGGCCTTTGCGTTTCTCTGCCATTCCGGCAGCCGATTGCTGCTCGCGCTTCACTTCCTCCTTCAAGCGATACTGGCGTTCAATCAATCGCTGAACCTGCTGTACCTCCGTCTCCGATTCCCGTAAATATTGATTCAGCTTATACAAAGGATGCTTCTTATCCTTCGTCTCCATTGCTTCATATAAATCAGCTTCCAATGTTCTTTTTAATTTTGTGAATAAATCATTCATGCTCTAAGCACTCCTTTTTTTATTTTTTGCTTAACTCTTCCCATTCCCTTTCAAACTTCTTGAATGGGTCTTCCTTACTTCTCTTTTCTGCCTTCTCTTCTTCATAATTTTTGTACAAATAATACAAGAGCACCATGGCAGCTAATCCGATAAAAGCAGGCAGATTGCTAATGGCGGCAATCAGGATAATGATTCCGATGATGCCCCAGATTATCTTCCCATTCTTATCCTCAGCCTTTAAATATTGCTTAAAGGTGAAATAGAGCGCACCCAATGTAATAGCCAAGACTAGAATGGATCCTATATTTCCAATGACAATAAAGCCTGCGATGATGGCGATGATGATAATTCCGATATTTTTCAATTTCATTCCCTCCTTATAGTTCAAGTTTAGCTCCTTTCCCCTTTAACAATAACGACCTTGAGCTTGATTTTTAGCTAGGTCTCCAGACCGATTGCCCTCTGCGACTTTCGCGTGACAAAAGAAACAAAGATATCACATGCTTCCCCATCAAAATCCTTAATATACTAAATATTTGCAAAATTTACTTTATCTAAAAGAACTAGAGTGGTAAATTTAACATATTGGTAGTCTCATGACTCCAACTACATACCTAGGCAAAGGGGGGGCATCTCTTCTTCTCTATCAAACAAATAAAAGGAGGAAATCGTGTTGAAAAATAGGTTCAAGCAGGGAACAGCCGTTATTGCGGCGGTTATCCTATTACTCTCCAATTTATTCTTCGGGCTTGGCAGTGCAAGTGCAAATTCAAATGACCAAAAAAGCACTGGCCCCCAAGGAAGCAAGGCTCAATCAAAACTAGATTTAAGCCAATTTGATCATCCTGATGAAAAGGTCCGAATCATCATTGAACTAGAAGGAAGTCCGGCCATTGAATATGCGACCGAACAAGGTGTCCTTTTCAAGGATTTATCGAAATCCAAACAAAATACCTTACAAGCTCCAGTGAAGGAGGAACAATCAAGCCTTCTTTCCTCCATCAAGAAGAAGAAAATCAATTTCTCCGTTGAGAATACCTTCACAGTTGTTGCTAATGGTGTCAGCGGAGAGACAAAGGTTTCTGATATTCCTAAGATTGAAAGCCTATCGAATGTTTCATCTGTTTATATTGCTAATGAATATGAACGTCCTAAAGTTAAACCAGACATGGTCTCAAGCGGAGACATTGTCCAAGCTGAGGAGACTTGGCTCGACGGCTATAATGGAACTGGCACCGTTGTTGGTGTCATCGATACCGGCATTGACCCTAGCCATAAGGATATGGTTCTCACCAATGAAAAGAAAGCCAAATTATCCGAAAATGATGTAAAAGCATCCATCTCCACGAACAAGCTTCCAGGTAAATATCACACAGCCAAAGTACCATATGGCTACAATTATTATGACAAAAACCAAGAAATCCTTGACCTCGGTTCAGATGCATCCATGCATGGAATGCATGTCAGCGGAACGGTTGGCGCTAATGGCCAAAAGGAAACTGGCGGGATTAAGGGAATAGCACCTGAAACACAAATATTGGGGCTGAAAGTATTCGGAAATGATGCAGCGATGCCATCTACTTGGGGAGATATTTACATCAAGGCAATTGATGATGCTATCTTGCTTGGAGCTGATGTCATCAATATGAGCCTAGGCTCAACAGCTTCCTTCCAGAACGCAGAAAACCCAGAACAAATGGCGATTGAGAGAGCCGTAAAGAATGGGGTCCTTATGGCCATTTCTGCCGGGAACTCTGCTCAGTTCTCTGATGGCTATTATGACCCGCTCGCTTCCAACCCTGATATTGGATTGGTTGGAGCACCAAGTCTTTCAAAGGACTCTCTCTCTGTTGCATCACTAGAGAACACACATGTATTTGTCGATAAATTCATCTTCACTATCGGCGGTGTTGACTATGAGGCGGGTTACAAAACACAATCTTCTCCGCTGCCGCTTGATGTGTTCAAAAAGGCTGAACAGGAAGTTGTCTATGTAGCCGATGGCGCCCCTGATAAATATGAGGGCAAGGATGTTAAAGGCAAGATTGTCTTTGCTGTCAGAAATGCAGCAAATCCAAATTATGGAGAAATCCAAAAGCAAGCGGAAGATGCCGGAGCAAGCGGTGTCATCGTAAGAGGTACACCTGCACATGGCGACTTCGTCAGCATGGCATTAAACAATCCAACGATTCCACTCGTATCCTTGCGAATCAACGACGGAACGAAATTTGAGGAGAAAATAAAAGAAGCAGGCGGTAACGGAAAAGTTAAATTCACCGGTGATATGATTCAGCTTGCAAACCTTACAGCCGGCCATTTATCTACCTTTACTTCATGGGGCGTAACACCAAATCTTGATTTCAAGCCTGAAATTACAGCACCAGGCGGAAAAATCTATTCTACTTTAAATAATGATAAATACGGTGTTATGAGTGGAACTTCCATGGCTGCCCCACATGTAGCCGGAGGTTCAGCACTTGTCCTCCAATATGTTGAAAAGACCTTCCCTAAGCTTACAGGCAAAGAAAAGGTCCAACGCGCTAAAACCTTATTAATGAATACATCTTCAACCATTAAGGATCCAGAAGGTACAACCTATTATTCACCACGTAGACAAGGGGCAGGAGTCATGCAGTTGAACTCAGCCATCCATACTCCAGTCTATGTTGTCCAAAAGGGTACAAACGAAGGAAAGGTCTCCTTAAAGGAAATTACCAAAGACCAATTCTCCTTCACCTTAACAGCCACAAACTTCAGCAAAAAGGATGCAGCCTATACAATTGATACAAGCGTGCTAACCGATGCCTTGTATGAAATGGATGGTGACCTGTACAATGCATTGACACCAGAGGAAATTTCCAAAGCAGTCGTTACCTCTGATAAAGCAGTAACCATCAAAGCAGGGAAATCTAAGGATATCACCATTACGATTAATTTAAAGAATGCCAAAACAGCTCTTGAAAAAGCATTCAAAAACGGTTACTTCACAGAAGGCTTTGTCTTCTTGAAAGCGAAAAACAAGGAAGATTCCCTTCCAACGCTGTCCGTCCCATTCGTCGGCTTTAAAGGGGACTGGAATAAAGCAAATATTATCGACCCGCTGCCAAGTGAAGCAGACTCCTTCTATGGATATACCGGCATTATTGACCCTGTTACCGGTGAATATTACGGAATCAATCCTTTCAAGAAAACGCTGAATCCTGACCAAATTGCCTTCTCTCCAAATGGAGACGGAGTATATGACACAGCAGCACCTGCCCTTTCCTTCTTACGGAATGCAAAGACAGTAGAATACTCTATCGTCGATTCGAAGGGCAATGTTCTTCGCAAACTATTTACAGACAAAGAACAGCGGAAGAATTACTATGCCTCCACCCGTGTATCTATCAAACCATCCATGACAAAGTGGGATGGCAAGGCAAATAATAAACTAGTCGCTGAAGGGAAGTATTTCTACCAGATCAAATCAACTATTGATTATGCAGGCAAGCAGCCGCAAGTATTTAAGATACCGATTCTAGTAGATAATACGGCCCCAACAGTCTCAAAACTAAAATATGATGATGAAACAAAGTCTATCACCTTCAACGCAGCTGACACCCGTTCAGGCTCGGGTATTAAATACATTTCCCTCTCCATCAACGGAAAAGAGCTGCAGGAGCATGTTGAACCAACGAAGGATGAGACATACCGCGTTAAACTGACAGATTTCACATTTAAAGAGAGCAAAACACCAGTTGTCATTGAAGATGGCGATGATATTAAAGTAACAGCTCATGACTATGCCGGAAACCAAGATTACCAAACATCCAATGATCAGACCATCCCATACATCGTTTCCGATATTCCGGCAGCGGCTGGAGAATTTAATTCATTAGAGGTTCCAATCAAAGGCTATGTAACAGATGATTCCAAACTAGCCTATGTAAAGGTTGAATACGAGGGAAAAACAAAAGAATTGTCATTAGTTTGGGATGAGGAAAAGAAACGTCATAACTTTGAGGACACCCTCACCTTCAGTAAGGAAGGGAAGCATGATATTCGTTTCTTCGCAGCTGATATAGCTGGCAATAAAATTGACTTCAATCGTGAAATCTATATCGACATAACAGCTCCAAAGCTTGATATCAAGTATAAGGAGTACACATCATCCTCCAGCCAAAAAGTAACGGTTACAGCTGCAGATAATTATGATGCACTCCGTCTATTGGTTAACGGCAATGAAGAAATCAATACGTTCGTCGATATGGGAGATGGACCAGTCTATAAAGAATTTAAGAAAACAAAAGATATTACGATTCCACTAGAAAGTGGAGCTAATGAAGTGGAATTTGTGCTTACAGATCTTGTTGGACATGAAGTGACCAAAACGATTACAATCCATAAAGTTTCCGGTCCAAAAAAACCAAGCATCAATGCCGTATCTGATGCCAGCAAGACCATTACAGGGAAAGCCGCTTCCGGTTCCAAGGTCACTATTACGGATAACAAGAAATTAAAGCTTACCGCAACAGCCTCAAGCGGTAAATATTCAATTAAGCTTCCAAGTAAACTAAAAGCCGGTACTATCCTTTATGCAACGACAACAGATAAGAAAACCGGCTTGGTAAGCGCCAAAACAAAGATTACAGTTAAGGACAAAACCGCTCCAGGTGTCCCTACTGTCAAAGAAGTCTCAGATAAAACACAAACAGTCACAGGGAAAACAGAAGCCGGAGCAAAGGTAACCGTCAAAGCAGGCAAGAAAACACTCGGCACGGCCACTGCCAAGAAAAACGGCTCCTACTCCATTAAGATCAAAAAACAAAAAGCCGGCACCTCTCTATCCATAACAGCGAAGGATAAGGCTGGCAATACAAGCAAGGCAAAGAAAGTAACGGTTAAGGATAAAACAGCACCAGCAGCACCTTCAGTCAACAAAGTAACTATCAGCTCCACAAAAGTCACAGGGAAAACAGAAGCCGGAGCAAAGGTAACCGTCAAAGCAGGCAAGAAAACACTCGGTACAGCTACAGCAAAGAAAAATGGTACCTACTCCGTCAAGATCAAGAAACAAAAAGCCGACACCACCCTCTCTGTAACAGCGAAGGATAAGGCCGGCAATACAAGTAAGGTAAAGAAAATAACCGTCAAGAAGAAGTAACCATTCTGCGTACCTAATGGACAAATCCATTAGGTACGTTTTCATTTTACCGATACAAACACGCATCTATATATAATAGAAGAAACTCAGCATAATCAAGCTCGGCTGAATAGCCAAACAAATCAAGTAAAGAGTCATCAGCCTAGTTTCTCCTCAACTCTCGCTGATGGTTATTAGAAATTCAACAGGATAAAAAGATGCCCCATCAGGATAACACCTGATGGGGCATCTTTTAATCTATATTAGCGAACGCGTACAACTAGTCCGCTGAATGTATCTTTCCAGTATCCGCTTGTCATGCTGGCAACTGCTACACCAGTTGAGCTTTGAGAACCGATGAATTTACCGTTCCCAACGTAGATACCCACGTGGCCGTTTGTTTTATACGTATTGAAGAATACCATGTCTCCTACTTGGATATTGCTGTAAGAAACTTTTGTTCCTGCAGATACAAGCGCACTTGTGCTTGCTGGAACAGAGTATCCGCCTTGTCTGAATGCCCAGCTTACGAAACCGGAGCAATCAAAACGTCCTGCCGCGATATCGGCTTCAGTTCGTCCACCGCCAAATACATAAACGGAGTTTCCAATGTACTTATAGCCTGCTGAAACAACCTTTTGGATGCTTTTGCTGGATGAAGCAGTAGAACTGCTAGAAGATGAACTGCTTGAGCTTGAAGAACTTGAGTTAGATGAACTTGAGTTGGATGAGCTAGTGTTAGATGGCTTTGTGCTAGAGGAAGAACTTGTAGAGCTTTCCTTTTGTGTTTCTGTCTTTTCACTAGTCGTCGTTTCTTCTTTTTTCGCTGTAGTTGTTTCAGATGAACCAGATTCAGCTCTAGCAACCGTTGTTGCTGCTGCTTCCACGACAGCTTCCTCGGTCACTTCTTTAATCACAATATCAATATTTTGAGCTTCAGCTTCAGCTAATTTGCGTTCGCTTTCTGCTTCTTTTTCTTTTAATGTCGCTTTCAATGCTTCATTTTGGCCTTGCTGTCCAAGAATGTCCTCTTGCATGCCGACAAGCTCTGTCTTCATGTCATTTAGATTAGCAAGCTTGTTTTTAACTGTTTTTTGCTTTTCTTCAAGCGCTGCTTGGTCATCTTGAGATTCTTGAAGCAACTGGCGGTCTGCTTTAACGATTGTTGAAACAGCACCGATACGCTCAATGAAATCACCGAAACTAGTAGAACCAAATAAAACTTCTAGGTATGAAGCATCGCCATTTGTTTGTTGGTATGTAATGGCACGCTGTTTCAAGATTTCATTACGCTCTTCAATGCGTTTTTCTAAATCTGCAATCTCTGTTTCAAGGCGTTTCACTTGTTTCTTTGTTGATGTGATTTCTTTTTCAGTTGAATTAATTTTGGCTTTGTTATCCTTAACAGCTTGATCCACTTGCTTGATGCGCTTATTCAGTGCAGCAATTTCTGCTTGTACTTTATCAAGCGCTGCTTGTGCTTCGTCTACGGCAGCTTGCTTCACTGGGTCTTTCTCTGCACTTGCTGACGGAACTGCCGCATAGCTTCCGAAACCGAGCAGTAAAGCCGTGTTCAGTGCGATAAAACTCTTCTTCAACATGTTTTTTCCCCCTGATAATATTTATCTATTTATCTAGCCTATCTTTTTAGCTACTTTTTACGTCCTATACGTTCTAACAAATTGAAGTATAGCATGTAAACATAACAATTAAGTTATCGTTATGTTACAAATATATTTCAAAATGTCGTTATGTATCACAATTTGGGGTTTTATCAGGATTAACAGCCTATATTTCTTCCATATACATCCATTTATGTCAATGAGGGATTCATATTGACGTAGAACCATAACTAGACAAGCAACCGACCATATTCTTCACCATGATTATACTTATATAATAAAATACTTATTTAAAAGGCAGCCATTCTGTCCCCCGGCTGCCTCCTGACTAGTCGATGATTCCCATTCTAATAGACTTGACGGCTACCTCCGTACGATTTTTAGCATTTAGGCGCTTCATGATGGTTGATATATAATCTCTGACCGTATACTCACTTAAATAGAGCTTGACGGCTGCCTCGGTGGTAGAAGCACCTTCAGCCAGTAATTTAATGACCTCAATTTCCCTTGGAGAGAAGCTGAGCTCCTCCCCTGCTTCCAAATCTCCTTTCACATAATCAGGCTTCATATATCTTAGCATCAATTCCCCTGCACTTTGTCCGAACTTCATTAAGGCGGGAAACAGCGTACGGTCGACCGGGAAGTGTTTGCCTGGTCCTTGGTCCAAGAGGACGCCACCAATCATTTGTCCTTCTTCCGGCACATAGATTGGAACAATCAGCAAGGAGGCTAAATTAAAATGCTTTACGACCTTTTCCGGGAATCCAAACGCTGCATCCTCGATATAAATGGGCTGAAAGTTCCTCATCGTATGACCAACCGGCTTCAGCAAATTCAACTTATGCTGAATGGCTGGAATATCAATCATTTGCTCTCGAATGGCCTTCACCTCTTCCTTATCAAGATGATGTGCATACAATCCGACAGCAATTTGTTCCATATTTGAAAAACGGAATAAGGCTGATCTCTCAAATGGGAGAAATTCACCGAATCCAAAACAGATATTCTCACATGACTGCTCTAGTGTTTGCGATTTGATAATCCATTCATTAAAGAGGATGACCGCATCCTTCCATTGGGTAGAATAGGACTTCTCATGCTGATCAATCAAACTGAACAGCATGGACATGCTTTCATGCAGGAACCCATTCTCACAGCCAATCAATAAAAGCTCATTTTCATATGTAATTGGCAGGGTAGAATGGTCAATTCCAAACGCATTCAGCACATCATACCATGTCGGAAAGCAGTTCTCCTTGAGCGTTTCTTTCTTTCCATGAATCTTTTTGATAGAAAAACAATCTGGCTGCTCCTCTACCCGCACAATCCACTCAATTTTCAAGTTGGCATTCTGAATTAGACTTTCACACAATTTGTCTAAATTCATTTCATCCTCCGTATCCAGGTTCACCAATACCTCACTAAGCTTCGTAAATAAATAATGAATAGACGGATGAAGCTTGGACGAAAATTCAATATGCTCTTTTAGGACAGTGTGCGTTGCATTCTCCAAGAGATTTAAGATATGGATGATTTTCTCCGCCGCTGGCTGATAGGCAAAATACTCAAGTGCATCCTCTCTCATCCTGCTCAAAATAGAGGTTGCCTCCACTCCATACCGATTCGCCATCATATAAGCACCTAGCCGGTCAATGATGAACGCACAAGTTTCAATATACCGATCATTGACCTCGCCCAAATCATCCTTTACCCCATTCCACTCGGCTAGCAGCTCGTCCTCATACTCCGCCATCAGCTTAATGGCCTTTGATAACAATGTGTTCATATGATTCGTTAAAGACTTAGACATCCATCATTCACCTCATTTTCATCTAAAAACAGCTATTTGTGTATGATTCGCTAACCATTTGGTAAATTCCTCTTCCACAAAATATCATTCGTCTCATTTCGACAAAAATCATTTACTCCTTCCCATCCAAAGCGAAAAAAGCTACAAATGTAGGTATTCACGAAGGGTAGATTAACACATAAAATTGTGGAAGAAGGTGGAAGCGCTTACGAAACAAGCATTCGTACAGGCATATTCCCACTTCCGAATACCGTTATCAAGAATGAATGAGGAGGAATGTTGATGAACACTGATGCTGAAGTAGTTCAATTGGGCGGCCATACGGCCAGAAAAACTTTTTGGGTAGCACTTCTTAGCGGATTCTTATTCTTTGGGGGACTCTTAACCTACTTCGGCATGAGCGGCACCATCTTTGCCGCTGCCATTGGCGGCATGGGAGAATTCAACGTCAAGTTTGATCGTATGGAAGGGACGGATTTCAAGCTATTGGGCGGATTAGCTGATACAGCCGAAAAGAAAAATGGCGCAGTCGTTGCGACAAACAGAATCAAGGACGTAAAAATCCAAGGTTTGGTCATCACAAAGGAGATTCCCGCTCTTGGTGTGCGTGTTGTCGTTAAATCTGATCCTAAACAAACCGTCGAAATCAAAGGCCTCATTCAAAAGGCAACCCAAATCGACGGCGATGCCAAATTTGAGAAGCTGACCATGCAAGAAAACTATGTAGGAGACATTAAGGACCCGCAAGAGAAGATTGCGGAAGAATTCACCCAAGTTGCTCCAAAAATTGTCTTAACAGATGCAACACTAAAAACGCTTTATCTTTATCAGGATTCTTTAACCTTGCCTGGCATGAAAGTTTATTTCGAGAAATTGTAATCTATCAAATATGGAATTGGGATGATGAACATGGCTAAATCACTTTCAAATAACACAAAGAGACAACGATTCCGTAATTGGAGAAAAAGCCGGCCGTTTTGGGGAGCAGCACTTGCTCTCCTTTCCGGCTTAATTATTCTATATGTTCCATTGCAGCTCATTGAGATTGCCGCATTGCCGGGAACGACCCTTTTTATTGGTTTCTTCCTTGGAGGCATGGTCCTGCTCGGCGGAATAATGACTTATATTATGCCGCAATTCTCTGTCTTTTTCGGACCTTTCGTCATGGTCAGTGCCATCCTTTCGATCATGGGGGCGATGGGCGGTCTTGTAATTGGCACTCTGCTCGGTATTATCGGCGGCTCCATGATTATGGCTTGGCGGCCATATCCAAAGGCTTCGGCAAAAAGGAAAAGGAAGGATCAAACGAACAAAGAGGAAAAGAAAATCGCAGCTGGCCAGAATACCGTGATTCATAAATAATACGTTAGGTACTTAGGAATGGTGATGATATTGAATCGTATGAAAAAATCAGTACTAGCAGCCATCATAAGCATCTTCACACTCTATCTCTTCACCGCTTCTTCACCACCGATCTTAGCCAGTTCCTCTGGTACAGACGGATTTATCATAGAAGCTGAAGAAATTACCGGTACATTGGGTGTTCCATTGATTGTCATCGGAGAAACGGCAACCCGCAAGGCAGTGCCGATGATTGACCTAGCAATGGATAATCTCGAGATTAAAGACCTTGTTATCAAGAAGGTCACCCAAACACCCAATGGCCCGGTCACGACAGTCATAAAGTCAGGCGGAGTCACTAAATTAAAGAAAATGAGAGTCCGCATCACCAATATTGAATTAGGAGGCATCTTCATCCCTAAGCTTGGTTATCTCGGAATGAAGGATGTGAAGCTATTAGCCTATAAGCAAACAGCAGATTATGCTGACCTGCCAAGCTTCTCCCTAAATTATGAGACCGGAAATGCAAATCAAATGAAGGATGAAGGGGAAGAAGGCTTAAAGGAAATCATTAAAAGCCTCCAAAACGGCGGCAAGAAAGAGGAAGATGAACAAGAAGAAGCAGATGAGGAGAAAGATTCAACAACTGATGAGGAAAAACAGCCTGATGAGCAGATAAATACGGATAAGGAAAAGCCCGAAGAACCTGCGAAACCAGATGCTGACCCTAAGACAGACCCAGCTGATGAAGAAGAAACGGCAGACGATCCTGAAACAGAAGCACCAGCTGAGCCAGGGAAAGAGGAAGATGAGGTGAAGCCGGAAGACCCGCCAAATGAAGAGCCTCCACCTGATCAAGGAGAGAAGGACAATGGCGATCAAGCTCCAGGTGATCCAAATGCACAGATAACGAAGTAAAGCTGCCAAACCGGCAGCTTTTCATTATATCTTTATTATTCGGGAAAACGATAGATTTCAAGTGGAGTATCACTTTTCACATATAAAGGATGTCTTGGATGGCCATCCTTTGTTACGCCAAGACAATAGGGTGTATAGCCTTTGAACCACTCTGCCAGTTCACCATAATCCTTATGATGGATCGTACAATTCTCTCCCCACCCTACCAGTATTTTCGCCCCGCTGTGCAAGGCATTCTCAAGATAGAATTGGTTCTCTGGACCAGTCGCTTCTTCCATGGATAATTCCTTCAGCTCCCTCCAGTTTGTGGAACGATAAGCATACACATTTACGAGCTCCATGGAGCCGCAATCCATTTTCTTTGCAAAGGAGATGCAACGCTGCGTTGTCCGGTCATCAAGGGCTTCATCTGCCGTGCTAGGATTTAAAAGGACAAAAACGGCTTTATTTAAATTATAGTCATCCCATTCCCTTTTAAGAGAATACCGATAATTCCCTTTAATGATAGCACTATATTTCAAACCATCTCCTCCTCCCGTCTCTTCTTACTATATATAATCTGCCTCCCTCACTTTTATGATGGGGACACCATTTATATTTTGGCAAAGAAAAGACAAAACACCTGACCCTTAAGTAAGAGGGCCAGTAACGGTTACAAAACGAAGGCAAACAGCACAGGGAGTGAAATCAAGCTTAGAACGGTTGTCACAAATGTACACACGGAAACAAACTCCGGTTCGGTGTTAAATTGAATGGCATACATCGTCGTATTAGCAGCAGACGGCATTCCTGCCATAATAACCATCAATTGTTTGAGCAGCGTATCCACCGGGAGAAAATAAGCGATTCCCCACGCAATGACAGGAGCAGCAGCTAGCTTAATCATGACGGCGTATAATATTTTTTCTCTCTCCACATTCTTTAAGGAAATCTTCGCAAGCTGCATTCCTAAGACAAGCATAATGGTCGGAATAGCTGCATTCCCAACAAGGTCTATTGTTGTCATGAATGAGGATCCAATCGTGATGCCAGTGACTTGGAAGAGCCAGCCTGCCAATGCTCCATAAACGATTGGCATCCTCATCACTACACCAAGCGTATCCTTAAAGCCTCCGCCAATATCGCTGCCGCGTGCGGCAAAATAGATGCCGACTGTTGCCATTACAATGGTCTGAATCACCATTAGAATAACAGCGTAATCAAAACCAGCCGCTCCAAATAGCAATAAAGCTACCGGGGTACCATAATTTCCATTATTCATAAAAACAGAGCCAAGAATGAGCCCGCATTTCTCCTTAATGGAATACCCTCTAATATAGGAAATAAGATAAATGATTAGAATCAATGCGATGCAAAGGGTCAATGCAAATACCGTGATATACAAATAATCGATGTTTACGATATTCGTATAAAAGGTCTTAAATACAAGGACCGGGGTCATAATATACAAGGACATGGCTGATATGGATTTCGGGTCAAACCCGATTTTTTTCTCTCCTATGTAGCCTAGAATAAAAATCGCAAAGACAGGAATTAATACATTAAAAAAAGCCAACTTTCTTACCCTTCTCTCTTCCATTTCCTGATACAAGTACTACTTTGACTATATCACAACGAAGAGCCGCTAAACCCCCGTCAATAAATTTCTGGTAAACTTTCATATTTTTTCAATGCAATGATAATGATATGATAATAGAAAAAAACGCCATTTTGGGGGAATTGAAATGAATATGGGGCAGCAATTATTTACGCCTTATAAAGGTTTACCGAAGGAGATTTACATCATTTTTGTTGCCAGGGTCATGAACAGTCTTGGTGGATTTGTTAATCCATTGCTTGTATTAATCCTAACTCAGAAAGTCGGCTTGGATACAGGCATTGCTGGTACATATATTACCTTTATCTCCTTCATCGCTGTACCCGGGATGATTCTTGGAGGAAAGCTGGCCGATTCATTTGGCCGGAAATGGATTATCTGCATCTGCCAAGGATTGGGGGCATCCATTTACATCGCTGCTGGGTTTATCTCCCCTTCCATGACAATGGTCTATATGATCATGGGAGCATCCTTTTTCTTCATCATGTGTTCACCAGCCTATGATGCCATTCTTGCAGATCTCACAAACCCGGATAATCGGAAAGGGGCTTATTCCCTCATATATATGGGTTGGAACTTAGGGTTTGCCATCGGTCCCGCAATAGCCGGCCTGCTGTTCAAAGATTATCTATCCCTTATCTTCCTCATCGACGGCATATGTACCCTGCTCGCAACCACACTGATTGTTATCTTCATTAAAGAATCAAAAAGCGCAGCTGTTGAGCCAGAAAGAATATTAGAGCGTACCGTCGAAGGCTCCATCTTCAAGGTCCTGCTTTCACGACCGCTTTTGATCATGTTCGCCCTAATCCTGCTTTGCATCGAGTTTGCCTATACACAGTGGTCCTTCTCTATTCCTCTGCATTTAGGTGAATTATTCGGGGATGTCGGTGCCTCTTATTTCGGCATTCTTGCTTCCTTTAACGGAATCTTAGTGATTGTCTTTACACCGTTTCTGACGAAAATCACCCAGAAAGCCCGCCCAATCCGTGTTATTGCAGGAGGTGCCCTTTGTTATGCCCTTGCCTTTGGCATGCTTGCTTTTACAATGATTCTCCCCTTGTTCTATTTATCTATCTTCATCATGACTGTCGGAGAGATTCTAATCGCCATCAACGCATCCACATTCATGGCTAATATGACACCCGCATCCCATAGAGGCAGGATGAGCAGCATTCTTCCTCTCGTTATCGGAACAGGGAATGCAGTCAGTCCAATGGTTATGGGGAATTATATTTCAGCCAATTCAATTGCCTCGGCATGGATCATGATTGGCACACTCAGCTTGCTGTCAGCGGCTTTGATGTGGTTTTTGCAAAACGTTGCGAATAAATATTTTACCCCTGCTCCAAGTAATAAGATCTCTCATTAAATAGAAAAAAGAGGCTGAGGCATAACTAAATTCGCTGTATCCAAAACCATATGATCAATTGTATAAAGCAAAAAAACCGAACTATTATGAATGATGCTTAAACGGCCCTTCATAATAGTTCGGTTTTAAAATGGCTGAAACCTTTTATCCCAGTCTCATTTACATATAAATTTTACTTATACCCAAATTTTTTTACTTTATTCTACTTAAACCGACATATTTTTCAAAATATTCCCGAATATTATTTATGTTCAGATATAGAAATAGAACAGTAGATAAAAGGGGAGTCTTCTTATCATGAGAATGATTAAGAATTTTGTTTACAATCACAGCTATACGATTATATTCATTATTTTATGTTATCTCGTCGCTCTAGCCAGCATTTTCAGTTAATCGTATTTCAAAAAATTATGTATGCATTACTGCACTTGCTTCTTGCGTATAATCATATGGAGGCATTTCTCGTTGCTTCACAGCATCAATAATTTTGTAATTCCCATGTCGTACAACCGTTCTTGTTGTTTCAAGTTTCAATTCATTTGCATATGCCTGCGAGATTTCAACAATACAGGTTACTTCTCTCAGCGAGATGATTTGGCCAATGACAAATAAGTTGCCTCTCTTGAAATGAATCACATCACCAATCTTGCCAATTTCCTTTTGTGCATACATGGCTCAAAATCTCCTTTTCACTAAATTGTTATTGGTCAAATAAGCAATCACATAGTTACTATCGGAGAGCTTTCATGAATATTTACACTTAAGTTTGATTTTTTCATTTGTGCATTTTCCTTATTTTGGTTAAAATCAAAGAAAAGAACTGTTATCGATCCATATTGCCTTAAAGGAAGGTGTAGTTATTGGAACATCAGCAGTTATTCTTTTCCAGTGATATGAGCAGTCATAAACCGAATACGATCCACAACAAATCGACTGAGTGTCCCTTCTGCAAGCCGGATGAATTACAAAATATTCTGGCAAGAGAAGGAGAAATCATTTGGCTCATGAACAAGTATCCCACCCTTAAAGATACGTACCAAACCGTCATCATCGAAACAGATGAATGCACCTCAGATATGAGGAGTTACTCCCGGTCACATATGAGAAGATTAATGAACTTCTGCCTGAATAAATGGCAGGAGGTCGAGGATACAGAGGAGTATGAATCTGTCATCTTATTCAAGAATCATGGACCATATTCAGGAGGAAGCCTCCTTCATCCCCATATGCAAATCATCGGAATGAAGCATGTAGATTACCATCAAAATATCAGCATGACTGACTTCGAAGGAACAAATGTCTTTACCTGCAGTGGTGTAGAGATGACGATTTCCGCATACCCCATCATTGGGTTTACGGAATTTAATCTCCTGACCGCAGCAGACAATGTGGCAGATACGTTTCCTGATATGCTGCAAATACTTATCCGCTATATATTAAATGGCTTTCATAAAGCCTGCAATAGCTATAATCTATTCTTTTACCGCTTCCAAGATAAAATCATTTGCAAGGCCATCCCACGTTTTGTTGTCTCTCCATTATTTGTCGGATACAAGATTCCACAGGTCCTAATGGATAGAGATTTGAATCGTATGAAAGATGAGCTATTTGAACTTTATTCAGCCTATGCTAGGAGCTAGCATGCTTAGCCTGCCAGCTAGGCTTATTTTATTGGTACTTGACCTTTTCCGCATTCCTGAAACAGCCCTCCAAACACTTGATGGCTTATATTGAAAACATGAGAAACTTACCATTATGAGCATAATAAAAAGCGGAATGCATCGCATCCGCCCCAAATGTCTCCATTACACCATATTTTCTTCAAAGGAATCGTCACACGGAATCAAAAAAGGATGTGTGTTACTAACAAACACCGCCTAGTTCCACTCATCCCGAGCGACCTCCATTCAATGTGGCTGCGAGTCGTTCATTCTGCCGTTAGAATAAATCTATCCGGCACTGTCAAACGGTTGAGCTATCATTTATGAGAATGATTTCTACATTGGCCAATCGTATACTTTCCGTTTCTCTCGCAAAAAGGACTTCGCTTATACACTGGGACAATCATGCTCCTATTTCTTCAGCTTTTTACGTTCTTCGTCTTCCATTTAATATATTCTACTAATGCCCTGTATTCTTCCATGTCCTCCTTTTCAATCACAGTCGTCTTCAATTCCTCAATCAAATCAATCAGCTCTTCATTCAGGTTTTCACTTTGATCCATTTGCTGCTCAATCTTCAGCAATGTCTTCAAATCAACATGCAAGACGAGCGCAAGCCTCTTAAGAACTTCAATAGAAGGATTCTGATTGACGCCCCGCTCGATATTGCTCAAATAAGATTTCGATATCCCCGCATTTACTGCCAGCTGAGTCAAGGTCATCCCTTTTCTCTTCCGTATTTGCTGAATGTTTTTTCCGATCATGGAAGTCTCCTTTCCGAAATGGATCCGGCCTTTTTTAGGCAATCGACGACTTAACCTATCAATTTAAACGATCTATGTCGTGACAGAGTCAATAACTCGCATTGGTATTAAATCCGCCACCCTTTTCTTTCTTATACACCCTTGCTGGAACCGCTAAAGCCTGTGCAAATTCAGGAACATCCGCTGTCACCGTTGCACCTGCTCCCACTACAGCCCAGCGCCCAATTTCCACATCGGGTATAACCGTTGCATTCGCCCCAACCAATACACCTTGGTTTACTTTAACCCCGCTAGTCAAGCATGCACGCGGTGATATTTGGACAAAATCATCTATATGACAATCATGTTCAACGACAGAAGCGGTATTAATGATGCCGTGCTTGCCAATCTTCGCCTCCGCATTCACGATGGCCCCCGGCATCACGACCGTGCCAACTCCTATCTCAGCATTCGGGCTCACGATCGCACGCTTGGAAATGACGGATGTATAGCAGTCATCCGCTAGATTCAACTGATTAACCACCGTTTTTCTTGTTAAATTATCACTAATTGTGATAACGAGCCTCGCACAGAACACATGACTTAAGAGAGATTTAGCCGCAGCAATCGGCCCATAATAAATGTCACCCTTCTTAAACAGCTTTTCATATCGGTTATCCAAGTACGCAGCAATCCTGTCAGGAGCTGTGCTTTCAATCATATCTTTGACAACCTTGCTATGACCGTCATCTCCCACTAATATATAATTCATCTAATTCCCACTCCTTGAGTTCGGACGGTTTCAGTATAGAAACACAGTCGTCTCCCCCTTCGATTCACTTCCTTATGATGATATTTCTGGTATTCAAGGACAA
>NZ_JBJEFJ010000194.1:0-5053 GCF_051873915.1 Pradoshia sp. | reverse complement strand
TAAAAAAAGCAGATAGGTCCTGAAGGCACCTATCTGCCATTATCCGTCATTCTTGTTTTCCATATAAATACACAGGAAAACTCACCTAATCCATTTCAAGCACACATATCAAAATACGAAAATCGATTGTGCATTCCAGCTGAGCCGCCATTACTTCGATTGCTGAAAGCCGCTCCCGTTTAAATGCTTAAGGGGGGCAAACGTCATTCGGTGCCAATCAGTCGGGCCATATTGATTGATAGCCTCTAAATGGCTTTTTGTTCCGTATCCCATATGTTTCTCAAACCCATATTGGGGATGACGAGCACCATACTCAATCATCATTCGGTCACGTGTTTCTTTTGCGATAACCGATGCAGCTGCAATAGAGGCCGATTTGGCATCTCCTTTTATTAAAGAAAGCTGACCTATTGGGATTGGAACCTCCATCGCATCAATCAAGCAATAATCCGGGGCTAACGGCAAATGTCTAATGGCCTCAAGCATTGCTTTCCTTGCTGCTTCATATATATTAATTTGATCAATTTCATGACTATGAATAATGCCGACTGATACTGCGGCAGCATGCTCATGGATAAAATCAAAGTATTCGGTTCTCTGCAAAGCAGATAGCTGCTTGGAATCATTTAAGCCAGGTAAATAGAAATCCTCCGGCAGGATAACCGCAGCAGCTACTACCGGTCCCGCTAAAGGCCCTCTGCCCGCCTCATCCACGCCGGCAATGAATTGGTATCCCTCACTCCTTAAATCCCTCTCATAGGCACAGATTGACTCGAAATGCTCCCTTTGCATCTGTTCCTTGTCTATTGCCTTCTCTAGGCTTTTAAGAGCCAGCTGAACCCCTTTACGGCCGTCCTTTCTGCACTCAGCTACAAACGGGTCCTCTAGGTCTCTAATTCCGTTCAGCCTTCCCTTTATTTCTGCAATCGTCAACTTAGTCAGCATAACCCTGTTCCTTTCAACTTGTCTATCAGCATAAATAAAGACCCCGTTTAATAAGGGGTCTCTTCATTTCTTTATTTATTATACATCATCTGAATCATTTGGTCGTTCAAAAGTAAGTCTTCCGAATTTTTCTGTACGGATATCGCGAATGATTAGTTCTGCAGTCTTATCATAATCCACCAATCCACGGCCAGCCAGGCAGCCTCTCTTAGCGCCAATTTGGTCAAAGGCCTGAACGACTTCTTCCGGAATCTCATCTAAATCATAGCGTTCCTTCAGGCGGTTCGGATATTCCTCTTCAAGGAAATGGAGTCCATAGATAGCAATATCATGCAAGTTCAGGATGGTATCCTTGATGGCGCCTGTCACAGCAAGCTTGTACCCAACCTCTTGGTCCTCAAACTTCGGCCAAAGAATCCCCGGGGTATCAAGAAGCTCAAGCTCCTTGCCGACCTTAATCCATTGCTGGGCCTTCGTCACCCCTGGCATATTGCCGGTCTTGGCGATATTCTTTCCGGCAAGACGATTAATAAGGGTTGATTTCCCAACGTTCGGGATACCGACAATCATCGCACGAATAGCACGGGGCTTAATACCGCGTGATTTCATTTTATCGATTTTTTCCTTTAGTACTTCCTGCGCCCCTGACATGATGCTCTTTAAGCCTGTCCCTTGGTGGGCATTGACCGCAACGGCCTTAATTCCTTTTTCTGCGAAATAAGCCAGCCACTCATTCGTTTTTTGCTGGTCTGCCATATCTGCTTTGTTCAATATAACTAAGCGCGGCTTATGCTGAATGATTTCATCAATCATCGGATTCCTTGAAGATTGAGGAAGTCTAGCATCCACCAATTCAAAGATAATATCCACTAGCTTTAATTTCTCTGTTACTTCACGCCGGGCTTTTGCCATATGCCCGGGAAACCATTGTATAGTCATACTTTCACCTTCAACTCTTATTCCACTAAACCAAAGTCATCCATCGGCCAGTATACAAGGCTTGTCTTGCCGAGTATTTCACTGGTTTTCACCGTTCCGATATGACGGCTGTCTTTCGAATAGCGTCTATTATCACCCATGACGAACACTTCGCCTTCAGGCACCGTTGCCTCTCCAGTAATCTCTTCAAGCGTAAACGGTTCTGTAAGCGGTCCGTCAATTACCTGTTCCTTATATTCATCCAAATAAGGCTCTTTATACGCCTTGCCGTTTATGTAAAGCGTATCATCCTTATACTCTATTGTGTCACCCGGCAGGCCGATTACCCGTTTAATATAATCCTTTTCTTCGGTCGCATGAAAGACGACAATATCAAAACGTTCCGGATCACCGATTTTGTAGGCAATCTTATTCACGACCATGCGATCCTGATCCTTTAATGTCGGCATCATTGATAATCCGTCAACTAGGATGGGGGCAAAAAAGAAGTACCGAATAATCGCCGCAAGCAAAACAGCAATCACCAATGCCTTAACCCATTCAAAAATTTCATTTTTTTCCTTACGCTTAGCCATGTCAACACCCCGTATCATCTATCTGTCTATACGTTTAAATATAAACCAATACAACCAAAAAGCAATCAATATCTCCATGATGTGAAAAAGGAGCTTGTGTTAGCACAAGCTCCTTGTATCCACTCACGTTCATCACGTAATTATCGGATTTCTTTGATACGCGCTGCTTTACCGCGTAGGTTACGCAAGTAGTAAAGCTTCGCACGGCGTACTTTACCGCGGCGGATAACTTCCAATTTAGCGATGCGTGGTGTGTGCAATGGGAATGCACGCTCAACACCAACACCGTAGGAAATTTTGCGGACTGTGAAAGTTTCACTGATTCCGCCTCCACGACGCTTGATTACTACGCCTTCGTATACCTGAATACGTTCACGAGTTCCCTCAACTACCTTCACGTGTACACGTACTGTATCACCAGGACGGAAAGAAGGAAGGTCAGTTTTAAGTTGTTCCTTCGTGATTTCTTCGATTAATTTATGCATCGTATTCAACTCCTTCCAAGCAATGCTCTTGCCAACCCTGATTGATGAATGACAGCGGAACATTGTTATAAAGAGAAAAGGCTTTACACCTTAACTCACAGGCTCTATCTTACCATATAAAACAGAAGTTTTGCAACTACCTATTTTCTTTTTTTATCTCTTCCAGCCATTTTTCTTCCGCTGGGGATAGCTCATAGCTCTCCAGCAGATCGGGACGGCGTTCATAGGTTCTTCTTAGAGACTCCTTCTGCCGCCATTCATCAATATGCTTATGATTGCCGGACAAAAGTACATCTGGCACCTTCATCCCTCTAAAATCAGCTGGTCTTGTATAATGAGGATGTTCCAAAAGGCCTGAGCTGTATGAATCAAGGACAGGAGAGTCCTCATTGCCGAGCACGCCAGGCAATAAGCGGACGACGCTGTCAATGATCACCATCGCGCCAAGTTCTCCGCCTGTCAGGACAAAATCACCGATGGAGATTTCGTCCGTTACGGCAAATTCCCTGATTCTCTCATCATATCCCTCATAATGACCGCACACAAAGACCAGCTGTTCCTCTTTCGCAAGCTCCTCAGCTTTCTTTTGAGTATAGCGTTCCCCCTGAGGGCAGAGCAAAATTACACGCGGCTTCTTCCCTTCTGCCGACGGGGCAGCGATTTGCTCAAGCGCATCAAAGATTGGCTGCGGCTTCAAGACCATGCCTGCTCCCCCGCCATAAGGATAGTCATCAACCGATTGATGCTTATTATCAGAGAATTCCCTGAAGTTATGGGTATGATATTCTGCCGCCTGCTTCTCAGCCGCCTTCTTGAGGATCGAGGAACCAAAAACACCCTCAAACATTTCCGGGAATAATGTCAATACATCTATTCTCATCAATCCAGCAACCCTTCCATTGGCTCAATGATGATAGACTTGGCATCCACATTGATTTCCTTTACGACATCATCAATATAAGGAATAAGGAGCTCCTTGCCGGATTTCGCCTTCACAACCCACACATCATTTGCTCCAGGCGAGAGAATTTCCTTAATTACTCCCAGCTCTTCTCCACCAGCTGTTGAAACTGTGCAGCCAATGATTTCATGGTAATAGTATTCTCCTTCATCCAATGCACCCAATTGTTCATCCGATACTTTCAGAACACCTTCTTTATATCCTTCTACCTTCTCAATCGTTTCATGGCCAACAAACGTCAGCAAATAAAAATTCTTATGCTGGCGAGAGGAAGCAACAACAACCTCAATCGGCTCTGTTGCATTCTTCTTAAAGATATAAAGAGTGCTGCCCTTTTGATAGCGTTCCTCTGGAAAATCAGTAGAAGATACAACACGCACCTCTCCCCGGATTCCATGAGTATTCACGATCTTTCCAACCTTGTACCATTTTTGCATATTCTTTATGTTCACCTCTATTTAAATTCGTCGACAACTCCATCTTTCACGATGATGGTCTTAGTTTGCACAATTTCTTCCCAATTCTGTCCGATTTCTACATCCACGATTGCTTGGACCTCCCGCTCCTTTAATTCACTCCCATACGGAAGGATATCTAGCTGCTGAATTTGAAAATCAAGAAGCTTGATTTTCTCTTTCCTGACGTCAATTTCCTTCTCGAAGTGAGTCTTCAGGCTTACAGGCTGAAATTTCTTGGTCTTTTCTAGTTTTTTCAGTTCAAAACGAAGCTGGTCGCATTCTTTCTTCAGGATTGCTTTTTTTGAGTTGAATTGGTCTAGGAGCTCAAGCTTACTTTTCTCAGTCAGTATTTGCTTTACAATGACATTTTGCAAAATTTTCACATTTACCCACCTCTTTCGTCTTGCCGTATCATAGGTTCATTAACATCCGGGCTCTGTTTAGACAATGTTGGTGTTGATACAGATGCTACATTGAAATTGATCATGGACATCCATTCAAAAAATTATGTGGTTCTTTTTTCAGACATGATACTATGTATACTTTTTTCCTCTTTACCAATCATTATGAAGCAAAATCCCTTTGAACGGAAACTTTTTTCTCCTGATAGGGCAGCTTTTTTGTCAGTCTTTAGATAAACCTAAGGCTCCTGTACTTCTTTCATCCCGTTTCCTGCAGCAGGTCGCCTAT
>NZ_JBJEFJ010000193.1:0-26516 GCF_051873915.1 Pradoshia sp. | reverse complement strand
ATGCCGATTTTCATTTTTCTTCTCCTTCTATCACCTTAATCAATCGATTGATTAAAATGAATATCTTTAATTTAAACATCTTGATTTAGAGATAATTTATCATAGGAGTGAACGGGATGTCAAAGCTTCTGCTTCCGGTCTATCATATCAACAAAGCTATAAGCACTAGCATTTCACTTGTGGGGAAATCAATAATGTTAATTTACAAATTAATATTATTGATTTAATTCGTGAATATAATTAAATTTTATCATTTATATATTCTATTCTTTGTTATATAATCAAATCAAATAACTGAAAGGAATTACAATATGGCTTATCCAGTAATCACAGATTGCCCTGTATGCAGTAAAACATTGAAAATCACCAAGCTGCACTGCTCCCACTGTCACACGACGATAGAAAACGAATTTGAATTATCCAAACTGGCCTCCTTATCAAAGGATCAGCTTCATTTTGTAGAAGTATTTCTAACCTGCAGAGGAAATATTAAAGAGGTCGAAAAGGAACTGGGGATATCGTATCCAACCGTTCGCGGTAAACTGACAGATATCATTTCAACCCTTGGATATGAGCAGAAAAAGAAAAATGAAACTGATGAGAAAAAAGTTGTGACCATGTTAGAGAATGGTGAAATCACACCAGAAGAAGCTATTAAGCTTTTAAAAGAGGAATAGGGAGGAATCGATCATGAAAGAGGAAATTACACGAGTGTTAACAATGGTTCAAGAGGGAAAGATTGATGCAGAAAAAGGCTCTGAACTAATTCAAGTATTAAAGGACAAAGAAGAAACCGCCAATAAGCTTGTTGAGAAGCCGGCTAGATACTTAGACAAGACATTAAAAATTCATGTTGTTTCAGCTCAAAATGATAACGTCACAGTCAATTTACCCATCAAACTAATCAAGGTGCTACTAACAGCTGGACATAGCATCGCAGCAAGTATTCCTCAATCGGAAAAATACGTTAAAGACCTCGATATAAACCTTATCACTGAAGCGATTGAACATGAGTTAGATGGCCCTATCATTGACGTTAAATCGGCAAATGGGGATACCGTTTCAGTCATCATCGATTGATGGTTCGCTTATGATACATGTAAAAGTGAAAACGAAAGACATCAAGTTTTCTATTCCCATTCCCTATGTGGTCTTTAATCTTGTTATCTCAATCGCGTCTTCAACATTCTTACAGAAAAAGATTAACAAATGGACAGAGCCAAGCCTTGATAGAAAAAAGGCGCACTCGAATTTTGCCTTGCCATCAATCGATAAAAAAATTCTAAAATCCATCGTTAAGGAACTAAAAAAGAATAAAGGGCTCTTGCTAGTAGACATCAAAGCTCAAGACGGCACTGAAGTTAAAGTTAGACTATAAATAAGCCCTTTGATTAGCTGCATGTTGAAGTAACCCCTTCCAAATTTAGATGGGGTTATAGCTGCTGTTCAAATTATCACGACTTCTGATTAATAGATCATTCTTGTAAACCCACATACTCAAGCAACCAAAACATACAAGTTTTATAAGTTAACTCTCATTCTCGTATAAACACTGGACTTCCGCCCATAAGACATACGTTTTCGCCCTAAAACAGGCTGTGTTCGCCCTTAAACTATAAGAATCAATACCACTGAACGCTCCCATCTTCAAAATAGACAAACTGAAAGGTTTTTTGAACATATTTTGAGTGGTTTTCAAATAAAAACCTTAAAAACCACCCTAATTACGCCTATTTTGATTGGCGGTATACTCAGGAGGCGGAATATCTCATACATCTTGAAACTCCCCTCTTACCCTTTCATTATGCTTATTTATATCCGCAAAAAAGAGCCATCTCACATGCAGAGATAGCTCTGAATCTATTTATTAGCTGACTTTTTCCTTCCCAGCTTCTTCAATTTTGCTGATGGCCTCACGGCTGCTTACATCAACTCGTTTTAGGAATAGAGCAAGAACGATGGCAACAATATTGATTCCTAATGTGACAAGGAATGAGTATTGAATGCCGGAAAGAAGGGCTTGCTGGCCGAGCAATGCCATCGATTGTTCGGTGACAGTGGTCGGATCGATTCCCGTCATCATGCTTTCAGCTTCTGTTTTCGTCACAGAGTTCATAATGGTGACAAGTACAGCTGTTCCGATTGAACCGGATACTTGTTGGGCTGTATTGTTAATTGCTGTTCCGTGCGGGTTCAAGCGTGTAGGTAATTGGTTTAGGCCATTTGTGATTATTGGCATCATAACCATAGACATCCCGAACATGCGCAAGGTATAGATTAAAATGATGTATGGGTACGATGAATCAATCTGCAGCTCGGATAACAGATAGGTGGATATTCCCGTTATCACAAGACCAGTCAATGCGAGGACACGCGGACCGAATTTATCGAATAGTTTACCAGTGATAGGAGACATAATCCCCATAACGATTGCTCCCGGGAGCATCATCAAGCCAGAATCGAGCGGTGATATGCCGCGGACATTTTGGACATAGGCAGGCGTTAAAATCATGCCTGAGAACATGGCGACTGCATTCACGATGGCGATAACAGAGGCCAAGGCGAACATCGGGTATTTATAGGCACGTAAATCCAATAAAGGCTTCTCCATCTTCAATTGGCGAACGATAAAGGCGATTAAAGCAATACCGCCTACGATTAAAGTGGTTAAAATCACTGGGTCTGTCCATCCGTCAGAGCTTGCGGAGCTAACTCCGTATAATAGTCCGCCAAATCCAAGGGTGGATAGGACAACGGATAAATAATCAATCGTAGCTGTCTTATCCGTTTCCATCACATTCTCAAGCTTCCAAACAGACAATAATAAGCTCAATACGGCAAGAGGCAAGATCATCATAAAGAGAATGCGCCAGTCAAAGTATTCAACGATATATCCGGATAATGTCGGGCCAATTGCTGGCGCCGTAATCATAACAAGGCCGAAGATTCCCATCGCTGTACCGCGTTTTTCCCGAGGGAAGCTGATCAGCATAACATTCATGAGGAGCGGCCCCATGACAGATGCACCGGCCGCTTGAACCATCCGCCCTGACAATAGAACGGCAAAGTTCGGTGCAAAGGCGGCCATCGCTGTGCCGAGTGTAAAGATTAACATCGATGTGATGAAAAGGCTGCGGTTAGAAAACCGGGTAATTAAGAAGGCTGAGGCAGGAATTAATACCCCGCTCACAAGCATATACCCTGTTGCCAGCCATTGAACGGTAGAGTAATTATCTATCTTCAAGTCCACCATAATGGATGGCAGTGCAACATTTAATAAAGAGTTATTTAAAAACGAAACGAAAGCACCAACAAATAAAATCACGATCATCATATATGGAGGTTTCTTTGATTGCAAAGCTGTATTCATATATCTGGTCCCTCTTCTTCTTTTTTGAAATTTATATACTAGATGATTTTATACAAGTCGTTCAAAAACATCAAGTATATTGTACTTATGGTTCAAATTATTGAGATTAAAGAAGAAGAATTTTATAATTAAACCATAGATTGACTATCGGAGGGCCTATGAATAAACGAAAAAGACATGTTGCAGACGTCGCTTTAAAATTATTTGTTGAAAAAGGGATTCAACAAACATCCATACAAGAAATTATTGAATTAGCCAATATATCTAAAGGAACCTTCTACAATTACTTCTCATCGAAAAATGATTGTATTGCAGAGATTCTCGAGGGACTGCGTTATGACGCAAGCCAGCTGCGCATGGAGATGCAGATGGGCAGGGACCCGAATGACCGGCAAATCTTCATTGAGCAAATCTCTATCCTAATGAAGCTGAATGAGGAAAGAAATCTACATGCCGTGTTTGAGGCCATCATGAGCTCCAATGAGCCCGAGCACAAGAAGCTGGTCCTGCACCACCGCTTCCATGAAATGGAGTGGCTTTCTCACCGCTTTGTTGATTTATACGGAGAAGACATCCGCGAATATGCACTGGAATGTGCCGTCTTGTTCTTCGGTATGATGCAATACGTCATGTTTACCGTGCGAATCTCTCATATGCCCCACTCCGTTGAGCGAATCGTTAATGTCCTTCTCTCCTATATCGAGCTGATCTACCCAAGCATGATTGATGGAGATAAATCATTAATTAACCAATCCTCCCTCCACTTCCTCAGAAGCAATATTGACCGGAGGGATATGACACTTAAGTCGATATTAGAGACAGCTGCTTATCTCGAGAAGCAGGACGGATTCACGGAGGAACAGCAGGATCTCTTCTCTGCCATCGTGTCAGAGCTCAAGCAGGAGCGCATTCGAAAATGTGTCATTCAGCCTTTGCTCAAGCCATTGCAGCTTGCCTTTTCACAGACACCGCTAGAGATGCAGGTTGCCAACTTCACGAATATGGTTTGGTATTTTTTAAAGGGTATATAATAGGGAAGGAAAACGCTGTCAAATTTCATTTGCAGCGTTTTTTCTTTGAAAATCCCCCCCTTTTATTTTTTCGTCAACATTGTGTTTATTTTCACAATCATTTCGGGAATAGGACTAATGAACTATAAAAGGAGGAGGTTCAGCAGCATGAGTAAAAAGAAATTAACAACGAACCAAGGTGCCCCGATTGCGGATAACCAGAATTCACGTACAGCGGGAGCCAATGGTCCCATCCTTTTGGAGGACTATCAACTAGTGGAGAAATTAGCCCACTTCAACCGTGAACGTGTTCCTGAACGCGTTGTCCATGCACGCGGATTCGGTGCACACGGCGTCTTTACCGTGACAAATAGCATGAAGCACTATACGAGTGCGCATTTCTTGCAAAATGTTGGCCAGGAAACTCCCGTGTTCGCCCGTTTCTCAACCGTAATCCATGGACTTCACTCCCCTGAGACCCTGCGTGACCCAAGGGGATTTGCAGTCAAGTTCTATACGGAGGAAGGGAACTATGACTTCGTCGGAAACAACTTGCCGGTATTCTTCATTCGAGATGCTATCAAGTTCCCGGATGTCATTCATTCCTTAAAACCTGACCCTCGGACCAATATACAGGATCCCGTGCGTTATTGGGACTTCATGTCTTTGACTCCTGAAGCAACTAATATGCTGATTCATCTGTTCACAGATGAGGGTATTCCAGCCTCTTATCGAACTATGAGAGGTTCAAGTGTCCATGCCTATAAATGGATTAACGCTGAAGGCAAGACAACCTATGTGAAAATCCGCTTTGTCCCTAGACAAGGAATCATCAACCTAAGCATAGAGGATGCAGAACGAATCCAGGCTCATGACTTTAACCATGCAACCCGTGATATTTATACCGCTATTGATAACGGGGAATATCCAGTATGGGATGTATATGCACAATTCCTTGAACCAAAGGACATCGACAATTATGATTACTTCCCGTTGGATGCCACAAAGGACTGGCCTGAAGAGGATTTCCCATTTGTGAAATTCGGGGAAATGACCTTAAATAAAAATGTCGAAAACGTATTTGCTGAAACCGAATCCGTCGGCTTTAACCCTGGGGTACTTGTGCCAGGCATGCTGCCTTCTGAGGATAAGCTCTTGCAAGGTCGTTTATTCGCCTACTCTGACTCCCAACGTCACCGTATCGGACCAAACTACTTGCACTTGCCAATCAATGCACCGCACGTTCCTGTCAGCAACAATCAGCGTGACAGTGAAATGCCATATAGACAGCAAACAGAGCCTATTAACTTTGAACCGAACAGCAATAAGGATACTCCGAAGGAACAAAAAGAATATGCAGAGGCTCCTCAACCTTTAGCCGGCAGCGAAACCTTGCGCCATGCAATTGAAAAGACTTGTCCATTTGCTCAGGCAGGACGCATCTACCGCTCCTACAGCCCTGAGACAAAAGAAGCCCTAATCAAGAACCTGGTGCATGATTTAACGCCAGTAAAAGAAAAACGTATGGACATCCTAGATCGCGTTCTACACAACTTCGGGGAAGCAGACAGCGACTTGGCTATGGCGATTGCAACAGGCTTAGGCGTAGAATACAAAGGATAAAAAGAAACCACCTGGCGACTGATCTTGGCCAGGTGGTTTTCACTTTGGTCTAATATAGGTAAAAAAATTTAGAAATTCACGCTCATTCACCGTTATCGTCTTGGTCAAATCCTTTGTTCGCAGAGTGAATTCTTTCACCCCAATAAATTCAGACTGAGCGATCAAGTAAAATTCGGCCCCTCTTCGATATCCTTTAAATGGCCTCCGCAGCTTATATACCTTCATGAGACTACCCTCTTATTCCGATTTCGCAACCCGTACCTTTAGTTCAATAATAAATTCCTCTTGATGGTTCGGTGAATAATGCATCGCCCCGAAGATTTCATAAACATCACCAATGACTATCAGCTCATTTGTTTCGACAAATTCCATCAGCTTCTGATAATTGCGCATATATTTCTCCGGGGTATACACATCCGCAATATACACATATGTACCTGCCTCTATCTTCGCTATCTCCATTCCAGGCTGCAAGGGAATATTCATCTGATTATTCAGCACCGGCGCGAAGATGCTTTCATAATAAATACTCTCGATATCCGTATAATTCTTATACGGAAACACAGCCCCAAATCCCGTGTTTAAAAATCCGCTGATTGGCTCTACTGTCTTCTTCAGCTGACTATAGGAGGCATTCGAGATATCATTCGGCTTCAAATCCTTTGCAGCAGCGCAGATAATAGTTGTTTCCTCTTCCTCCCATACGAACACTTCCCCAAGGGCAGGTGTTTGAAGATGCCTTTGCATACGTTTCTTCACAATAGCGATATTCTGCTGGATCTTCAAGAGATCATCGAGCTTCTTTTGAATCAGCTTTTCCTGGTCGGAAATGAACTCAAGTAAAAGCCAAGGATTCATCTCTTGAGCCCTTTTCATTTCTTCAAGCGGTGTTCCAATATATTTCAAGGATTTAATCAGATCCAACTGGGATAGCTGCGAATCCTTATAATAGCGGTAATTAGTGTTGGGGTCGACATGAATGGGCTTTAAGAGGTCAATCTTATCATAATAGCGAAGTGCTTTAATGGAGACATTCGCCAGCTTTGCCATTTCCCCAATTGTATACAATGTTTCCTTCAAATAAAATCACATCCTTTCCCTTATTATAATAGAAAAAGTACATGCATATGAGGAGCTCTTCCCCTTATGCATGTACTTTTCATGAATGAACGGCTTCTTTTGCTTTCGCACTGTCTGGCATCTTCCATGCCAGCGTCATACCAATCCCGATTGCTAAGACTATAATGGCGAAATAGAATGGATAGTTCAAGTCAACATCGAAAAGGATTCCGCCGATGATTGGTCCGAATACATTCCCGATGCTGGTGAACATGGAGTTCATACCGCCAACAAAGCCCTGCTCACTTCCAGCAATCTTCGATAAATACGTCGTTAATGCCGGACGCATTAAATCAAACCCGATGAATACCGTCCAAGTAACTAGTAGGATCATGGAGTAGGATTCAACAATTGTCAGTACATAAACCAGGATAGTGGAGAGTACCAAGCTGTAGCGAATCAAACGAATCTCCCCGAACCATCTTGTCAGGCGGTCAAAAAGCCCCACCTGGAAGACAGCCCCAATCAAGGCTCCTCCTGTGATCATAATGGCAATATCCTTTGGGGTAAAGCCAAATTTATGATCGGCAAATAAGGAGAACAAGGATTCAAATGCGGCCAAGCCAAAGGATGAGATCAAAATAATCATGAATGCGATGAAATAGATTGGGACAAAAACCCGTCTCCATCCTTTATGTTTCCCAGTTGCAGGTAGTTCTATATTCTCTGGATTTCGTTCAGGCTCCTTAAGCGTAATAATCGATAGAATCGCCGCTAAAAGAGCAAATCCTGCTGCAAAGAAAAATGGCACCCGTGTACCAATCTCAGCTAAAAAGCCCCCGATTCCCGGTCCGATAATAAAGCCTGTTGAAATGGCTGCTGACATATATCCTAATGCTTTCGGGCGTGATCTCAATGTGGTGATATCCGCAATGTAGGCCGTGATGGCCGGCATGATAAAGGATGCACTAATCCCTCCAAGAATCCTGGATAAGAATAGGGCACTTACATGCTGCCCTAGCCCGAAAAGCAATTCTGAAAAGCTAAAAATCAAAAGCCCAATTACAATCATCCGCTTCCGGCCAAAAACATCAGCCCACTTCCCTGCAATCGGTGACACAATCAGCTGCATAACCGCAAAAGCTGCAACCATATAGCCCACTACGGAGCCCGATAGGTTCAGCTCATTCATAATGGTCGGCGTAACTGGAATGACGAGACCAATGCCTAAAAAGGCAATAAATAAGTTCATTAATAAAAGAGCTAATGTATAGTTCTTTTTCTGCATGTTTTCTCTCCTCTTTTTCGAACTGCTATAATCAACTATAAAGTCTAACCCTAGGGGAGAGTCAATAGAGGCAAACTAGTTTTGTGATGTTCGATTTTGCGTAAGCGCAATCATTATTACGGTGGATAATGCTGTGCTTTAGAAGTACCTATTGACCCCCTACAGCCCCCTTTGTCATGGATAAAGGGTGGGCTTTGCCTGGCTTTTACCACCCCTTAGCTAATCCAGGCGGGACATATTGAAAAAACCCGGACAGTTAATCTGCTCCGGGTCTTCCATTCCTCTATTTACAGTTCTTCGCCATTTGTTTCGATGACTTTTTTATACCAGTTGAAGGAATCCTTTTTGTAACGCTTCATGGAGCCTTTTCCTTCGTTGTCACGGTCTACGTAAATCATACCGTAGCGCTTTTTCATTTCGCCTGTTGTGAAGGAAACGATATCAATGATGCCCCATGGTGTATAGCCAATAAGGTCTACACCATCATAATTGACCGCTTTCTCAAGAGCCTCAATATGTGATTTCAAATATTGGATTCTCTCCGGGTCATGGATAGTGCCGTCTGCCTCAAGTGTATCAATTGCTCCGAAGCCGTTTTCTACGATGAAGAGCGGTATTTGGTAACGATCGTAGAAGCGGTTCAAGGTATATCTGAGTCCTGTCGGGTCGATTGCCCATCCCCAATCGCTTGCCTTGATATACGGGTTTTCCACACCGCTCGCAAGGCCTCCGTTTACGATATCACCTGTATTATCATTCTTCACATCGCTCTTAACAGTTGTGGACATGTAGTAGCTGAAGCCAAGGTAATCGACTGTACCTTTACGCAGGATTTCATCGTCGCCCTCTTCCATTTGAATCTTATAGCCTTCACGTTCAAACTCTTTGAGCGCATAGCTAGGATAATATCCGCGTACTTGTACATCCGGGAAGAAGTAGCGCTGGCGCATTTCCTCTTCAGCGTGCATGATATCTTCCGGGTTGCATGAGTACGGGTAGATTGGCACATGGGAAACCATCGCTCCGATTTGGAAATCAGGATTAATTTCTTTTCCTTTTGCGACAGCAAGCGCACTTGCCACCAATTCATTATGGGCTGTTTGGTACATAACTTCTTTCGCATTTTCACCTTCACCGACAAGAACGCCGGAATTTGTCCATAGGAAAATCGGATTGTTCACATCCATTTGGTTATTGATTTCATTGAATGTCATCCAGTATTTCACTTTGTCTTTGTAACGATCAAAACAAACCTCTGCAAATTTCGCAAAGAAATCGACGACTTTTCTATTGCGGAAACCGCCGTATTCACGTGCGAGGTGAAGCGGCATTTCAAAGTGAGATAAGGTGATAACCGGTTCAATTCCATGCTTCAATAATTCATCGAATACATCATCATAGAATTTCAAGCCTTCTTCATTTGGCTCAGCTTCATCCCCTTTTGGGAAAATACGGCTCCAGCCAATGGAAGTGCGCAGGCATTTAAGTCCCATTTCCGCAAATAGCGCAATATCCTCTTTGTAGTGGTGATAGAAGTCAATCGCTTCATGGTTCGGGTAGAACTCGCCTTCTTCAATCTTGTCCGTAATCTTTCGTGCTACCCCATGAGCACCAGCTGTCATGACGTCAACGACGCTTGGTCCTTTTCCGCCTGCATTCCAGCCTCCTTCGAATTGGTGGGCGGCCAAAGCGCCGCCCCATAGGAAATCTTTTGGTAATGTTGTCATTGATCGTTCCTCCTCAACCTACTAGCGTGAATAATTTATCATTTAATTTACTTTCTTGGATATCTTCTACAACAATATCTTGATAAATATGTGAATTAGTCACAATAACTGGTGTAATCGTTTGCAAGCCTTTGTTAACAATCAAATCCTTATCGAATTCGACTAGCAAATCACCTCTGCTGATCCGGTCTCCTTCTTTCACCTTCAAATCGAATGGCTCTCCATTCAATCCAACCGTTTCCAAACCGATATGAACGAGCAGCTCGATGCCTGTATCTGATTGCATGCCAATCGCGTGTTTAGAAGGTGCAACCATCACCACTTTACCGTCAAATGGCGCATATAATTTATTTTCTGTTGGTTCAATTGCAACCCCATGACCCATCGCTCCAGAACTGAATACCGGATCTGGCACTTCCGCAAGCGGGATGACTCTTCCACTAACCGGTGCTCCAACTGTTTCATGCACGCCTGCTGGACGGGATACTTCTTTTGCTTCCACGTCAGTTGTTGTTTCTGTTACTTCCTGTTCTTCTTCACCAAAACCAAATACTTGAATCAACGCAATCGGAAGGACAATTGCAATTGCAACACCCACTAAAATCCCCCATACAGACATTGGATAATCCGGGCTGATACCGTTAACGATCGTAAGCGGTCCAGGAAGACCTGCATAAGCGAAATAGTATGGATTGAAGAAGCTCGCTGCAATCGCACCAATCGCACCCGAGATACAACCGAAAATGAATGGTTTTTTGAATTTCAAGGTTACACCATAGATTGCTGGTTCAGTGATACCGAACAGGCCTGTTACACCAGCAGAGATCCCAACCTTCTTCGTTTCTATGCTTTTCGCCTTCAATACAACACCTAATACGGCTCCGACTTGGGCAATAACCGCAATCGTTTGATAAGCCTGGAAGGAATCCATGCCATACATATCGAAGTTCGCCAATACCATTGGCGTGACACCCCAGTGAACTCCAAAGATAACAATCACTTGCCAGAATCCACCGATAATCAAACCAGCTAAGGCAGGAGCATTCTCAGCCAAGTAGTTGTAGCCGATCGCAATTCCGTTCGCTCCCATTGTTGTGATTGGCCCAATAACTAGAAGTGCGAGCGGGACCATGATAACCATGCATAAAAATGGAACAAATAATGGCTTAATAACATCGTTCATACGTTTATTTAAGAAACGTTCAACATAAGATAACATCCACACTAAGAAAAGCGGCGGCAGCACAGATGATGTATACGTTGTTTCAGATAAAGCTAAACCCATAAATGTGATATTCTCTCCTGCGGCAATTTGAGCAGCCATAGACGCCCATGTTGGACTGACTAATGCAGCAGTACAAGCAATAGCTATATACAGATTTGTCTTAAAATGTCTAGCTGCTGTTATTGCTATGAAAATTGGCAAGAAGGTGAACGGCGCCCAAGAGATGAAATCAAATACTTGGAATGTGCCTGTCGACTCAAATGCCGGAAAAGCTAGCTTCAATAAAATTAACGTTCCTTGCAGAATACCTGCTGCAGCTAATATGTAAATAAATGGGGCAAATACAGCGGACATCGTCGCGATGACCCGATTCAGTACCGTTCCCTTATTTCCGTTCTCTTCATCTGATGATTCTAGATTGACTAATTCAGAGAACTGCTCGAATACGGTTCCCACATGCTGGCCGATGACAACCTGGAACTGGCCGCCCTTTTCCACGACTGTGATAACCCCAGGCATCGCTGCCACTTTCTGCTTCATTTCATCCGTTGTTTTCTTGAGTACGAGCCTTAATCTTGTTGCACATCGAGCAGCACTGATGACATTGCCTTCGCCCCCGACAGCCTCCAAAATATCCTTAGCTAATTTGCTGTAATCTCTAACTTTACCTGACAATTTGTACCCTCCTCTATGTTATCGCTTTCATTTGTTTGTATATTCACATTATAATTAGTACGTAATAATTTATCAATACACAAATAATATTTTTATTGTTGAATTATTTTTCTCGAATCGTGATATAATATAGAATAAAAAAACAAAAGAATAAGCGGGGAAATAATCATGTTAAAATATCAGCAAATAGCGTTAAAAATAGAGAAATATATTGAGAGCAATAATCTTCAGCAAGGAGACAAATTGCCTGTACTTGAAACATTGATGGCTCAATTTGGCGTCAGCAAAAGCACCATCATGAAATCCCTTGATTTATTAGAAAAGAAGGGGGCTGTCTTTCAAGTTAGGGGCAGCGGCATTTATGTCCGACGAAATAAAAGGAAGGGCTATATCAGTCTTTTATCAGACCAAGGTTTCAAGAAGGATCTTGAGGACTACCAGATCACCTCAAAGGTCTTGCAGCTCGATATCCGTAAAGCAACCGAGGAAATCGCCAAAAACCTGAATATGGAGATTGGCGCGGAGGTTTATCATGTTACGCGTATTCGTTACATTAATGGGCAAACCTTATGCTTTGAGGAATCCTACTATAATAAATCGATTGTTCCCTACTTAAATAATGAAATAGCCACTGAATCGATTTTCCACTATATCAAGGAAGCCCTCGGACTCAAGATTGGCTTCTCAGATATGTTCATGAATATTGGAAAGCTAACTGAGGAGGAGGCCGGCTATTTAGGGCTGCCGACTGGTTCACCTAAGCTTAGTACGGAAAGCATCTTTTACTTAACGAACGGGCAGCCCTTCGATTTCTCGAAGGTGACCTATAATTATGAACAAAGCCAGTTCTTCGTACAAGGAAATGGGGATCTATACAATTTCCAATGATATTAGATGATTAACAGTAGAAAGAAGGAGATGCATCATGGAGGCCTTTTGGGGAGAAGTCATCGGTTCAGCCATCCTGCTGTTCATTGGCGGCAGCGTATGTGCAGGCGCCAATTTAAAGAAATCTTTTTCATATAATATGGGTTGGCTCGCCATTCAGATTGCCTGGGGCTTAGCTGTCGCTTTGGCCATATTCTCGGTTCAGCATATAAGCGGTGCTCATTTGAACCCCGTCTTCACACTTGTCTTTGCCTTCTCGGGAACTTTCCCTTGGGAACAAGTTCCCGCTTACATTGCGGCACAATTGGCAGGCATGATGATTGGTGCGGCTGGCGTCTACCTGCACTATCTTCCTCACTGGAAGGAAACGAAGAGCCAGAAGGTTATTCTCGGCTCATTTGTGACGAGCCCCGCCATTCAGCACACCTTCTCCAACTTAATTAGCGAAATTCTCGCAACCTTCGTCCTAATGTTCGGCGTCCTCTCACTCGGCGCGAATAAGTTTACAGACGGACTCTACCCGCTGACAGTCGGCTTCCTGATTATCACGCTCGGACTCTCTGTCGGCGGAACAACTGGAGCTGCCATGAACCCGGCACGCGATCTTGGGCCGCGCATCGTCCATGCACTCCTGCCGATACCAGGCAAAGGACCATCCCAATGGACATATGCGTGGATCCCCATCATCGGTCCGCTCCTCGGCGGAAGCATGGGCGGATTTCTATACAACCTCCTTTTCAAGGGAGTCATGATGCCTCACCTCCTTCTAACCGTCATGGTTACGTCAGCGGTCTTAATTGGATGCTATTTGTCCAATATAAAAAAAGCGGACAGGCCACAAACAGAACGAGTCAGAGCCATGTGAAAACGAAATACTCTGTGAGGCTGGGACATAAGTATTTTAGCCAATGATAAACCCGAAGGATTAGACGATAAATGAATGAATCTATCGTCTAATTCTTCGGGTCTTTATTTGTTATTTTCCATGCACGAGTTGATTGTGACTTTCTACTATTAGTGACTAGTGGAATGGAGCGAAATGCACTCGACTCCTGCGGGAAGTAGAGGAAAGCGAGTGCATTTCGCGGAATGGAACGGACTTGTATTTCCAACTGCTGTTGAATAGGAAGAATAAGTGACAATCATTCGTTTTTAAGGAATATTTATTTCGTTTTGTACAAGCCTCATTTTTCACCGAAAGGATTTCCTTTTTTTTTGCATTTAAAAGAGCGTATACTTTTCATTAGAAGAACATATCTTTCAGCTATCCTAAATAAAATTTATAAAGGAGCTGTTCTTTAATGGTAAAGGAAAATAGATGGCTTTCATCCTTTCTCATCCTCATTAATGCCGCTTTTGTCTACTTCTATCTCACCCATCTTTTAGCTGAACCGACACCCCGCTTCAGCATAATCGGATTAATCCCGGTCTTTCTTGGCCTCTTCGCCTTCTTTTACATTCATAAATCGTCTGCTCAAAAAACGCTCTTTACCAGCATCACACAAACTCTGAATATCCTCTTCATCATCTCCCCCATCTTGACAGTTGTTTTTTTGCTCATGTTTCATGAAGCATAATGGCTCACCGTCAAATTAAGACACAAACAGACAAAATAAGTCGTAATTTGTAGAAAGATAGTCATTGAGAATCCGTCCAAACTCCCGAATAATGAAGAGATAAGAGCAAGATCATACTTCCATAGAAAGAGAGGCCGCATATTGAAGAAACCATTCGTAAAAGTTGGGAAAGAGAATACAATCAGCAAGGAGCTTGCGAAGGAAATCAGCTATGAGGATCTAATATCATATGGAAGGAAATTCAAGGATACCGTTTTTAAGTTTGGGGAAATGACTGACTTCCCTTTTCCCGGTGTATTCCCGCTCCTCTATCCGAAATGGCAGGATGAGAATGGGGAGGACTATTTGGTCATTGTTGCGGAATACAACTTCCTTCCACAAGCAGCCCTGTACTTGAGCGTAGACATTGATTACTTACTGGAGGAAATGGAGAAAATAGCAGAACAGGCAGAGCTTGATGCCGGCTATAAGATCTTTGAGCTCCATTATGCAACCGATAATGAATTTGATTATTTAATCACAACGGTCGCTGTCATTGCGCCTGAGGATGCCTCAAACCTATATGAGTGTTTGGAGATTGTCACCAATACATATCTATATCCTCTGTTTGTCTCCTCCCTCCGCTTTGCGGCTTTGAGACATCAAGAGGATCTAAATGTCATGATCAAGGACTTAGATGAAATCATTCAGCACATTAATGAGGAGAACGTTAAGGTGTAAGAGTGAAAAAGGGGAACATGTCATTACTGGCACGTTCCCCCTTTACATTTAATCAGCATATGTTTTATTGAAGCCACTACTCCCAATGTGTCTCTTCTTCCCTGCATAAATCATTTTGGATAATACGGTAATCTCTCGGCTTTATCTAGATGATTCGTCTACCAAGACTATTCATCTACTCTTATAGGGAAAGGCTTCCTTTGCTTTCTTTATAACAGCAAACCATTGTGACTGAATTTGATTATGGTGATTGATAATTTGAGGTGCCTTCAAAATAGTTGTATCGTAAGTGCTGTGAGCATCTTCTATAAGAATAACTTCATATCCTTTGCTGCTTGCACTCCGACAAGTGGCATCCACACATACCTCCGATTGAATCCCTGCAATAATAATGCGTTTGACACCTCTTTTAGTAAGTTCCTCCTGAAAATTTGTTTGCTGAAAGGCATCAGGATAATCTTTTTCAATAATAACGTCTTCTTCCAATAGCTGAATGTCTGGATGTAGATTCCATCCCGACTTTCCTTGTTCGATAGGGGTTCCCTTTTTACCATTATGTATTGTAAAAAAGATGGGGATTCCCTCCATACGGGCACTTGAAATAAGGAATTGGACGTTCTGTAATAATGCTTCACTTTTATGTATAGATTTTCCCATTGAAAAAGAACCGATTTGCAAATCAATGATAAGCAATGCGGTATGAAGATTATCCACAAGATATCCCCACCTTTTCTTACTTTTCTAGTAGCATATCCATTTTGCCGCTTAATCTTGCAATAAATATCCTAATGAGAATCGACCACATCCTCTTACTTACTCACCACATTTAAATATATGGTCAGTAATCAATCAACTTGCGGTCTCCCTTTAGTAGGTTCATATCATCTAAAATGAAAATAGACCCATTACTTGTTTTTTCAAGATTGGGTCCATTTTATTCTCCTGCTCCACGATTACGATTTAATTAATAATCGGTAATGGTGTCTTCTCTTTCCAGCTATTGATGAACAATTTTTGCTGCGGGTTGAGATTTCTCGGAAGTGTCGTGCGCTTGTAGAATCGATGCTCCCGGTTGCATTCATCCATGATTTTAACTTTCCCTGTATATTCTTTGGCCATAAATACAACCTGCAAATGAAATGCCTGATCACCGAACTTATTCGTAATGAAGCAATCTCTTCCTGATAGAATACCGAAGAATTCCGTCTCTTCCACCTTTAAAGATGTCTCCTCCAATACCCCGCGGATGGCAGCATCTACATATTTCTCACCGATTTGCATGATTCCCCCAGGTAAACTCCAATGATTTTCACCTGGACTTCTTTGCAGCAGGATTTTATCCTCTTTCTCTATAATCATTCCACATCTAATACGGATGGGTTCATTCAGCATAACGGGTCCTCCTCGAAGCAAGTACAGTAGTTATATCAATCATCCTTTACTATACAAGGAAGATTCATTACTTGAAAATGGGTTTGAGCCATATTCCCCAAAAATATGATCAGCCAACATCCTTCCAAGAGAAAACCACTTCTATTTGTTCGGCTAGAAGTGGTTTTGTGAAATCTACATCTAGTTATTGAATCGATTTTAAAAGAGCCTTCATTTCTCTTGCTTGTTTTTTCTGCGTCACGATAATATGTTGCACAATGGATTTAAGTTCTTTATTTTGCGTATATTTCAGGATATTAGCTCCCATCTTAATAGCGCCTTCGTGATGGGGAATCATTTCTTCAAGAAAATCTTTATCGATATTTCCTGTCGGTTTAGCATCTTCCATAGCCGTTATCATTTTTTGATAAATGCCCTGATAAGCTTTCAAATAGGATTTCTCGGCCAGCTTATTGACCTTAGGATTCAACTTTAGCTGCTTTTCCAGTGCCTCCATTTTCTCAATACCAGCCAATTGCTCTTTTATAATGTTTTTAGCTAGCTGCTTGACCTTGTCATTTTGGCCATATGTCAGGACATTCTCAGACATGGATACCGCCGCTTCATGATGCGGAATCATCTCATAGATGAAATCAAGACTAGGATTCCCTGTTTCCGGCGCCTCCTCCATTTCCTTTTTCATGACACCTAATATACTTTGGTAATTTTCATAATAGGCTTTTTCATTTTGAGTCAGCTGTACGTCTGCTTGTACACCATTCATGCACAAAGCCCATACAAAAATGCCAAGACAGGCTGTTCGAATACTTCTTCTCATTAAGTTTCCCTCCTATAGCCGGCTCTTCTTAGTATGCGAAGGGAGGGTAATCTTTTATTCCAGGTACTTAATGCGGTTGTAACAAACGTGAATGCATGATGATTATTCCCACTTAAAAAATATAAGTGATACACCTATACAAACTAGCGAAATGACTGCCATGACAGCAATCGGCATAATCGCATTCTCAATCGGAAGCCCGATGACGGCGGCCTTCAAAAGCTTAATCCCCTGTGTAAGCGGCAGAATGTCCGCAAACCTCTGCAAAGATTTCGGCATGACTTCATATGGCAAGGTAGCCCCTGAGAAAATCAGCATTGGGAAATATAAGAGACTTGCCATCACGCTCGCCATCTTCGTATTAGGAGCAATTCCCCCGACCATCATGCCAATGCTGAACATCGAAAGGATGACGAGCAAATAGCCGCCAAAAAAGTACAGAACCGAACCTGTTAGCTGAAAATCGAAGAATAACACCGCACAGACATATAGTAAGATGAAGGACAAAATCGCATAAAGTGTATAAATGCTGACTTGCACAATCAAGATCATCACTGGACTGACCGGTGTCACCTTGAAGCGCTTCAGGATTCCCTTGCTTCGATAATCTGACACGACAAGCGGCAGCCCCATCACGCCTCCAGCCGCGATGGCGATGGTCACAAGGCCGCCAAATGATTGTTCAAGAAATGTGTACCCCGCTCCATCAAAGGCTGGCTTGTCCCCATAAATAATGCCAAGAATCATCAAGACAACCAAGGGCACGCAAATAGCGAAAATGAACATATCCATCCCCCGCAGAGACAGCTTTAGTTCAGTTTTAAGCATGGTCTGAAACATCTTCATCCTCATCCTTCTCCTCTCCCGTATACCAAAGATACGCATCCTCCAATTTCTCATATGGACTGCCTTCAATCGCCTCCGCAACCGTTCCCTCAAAAACGGATTTGCCGCTCTTTAAGATACAAATGCGATCGCACAGCACCTCCACCTCATCCATGAAATGTGAGGTTAGAAAAATCGTCAACCCTTTCGATTTCAGTTTGGCAAGAATCTTCCACACAGCTCGCCGGGCCCTCGCATCCAATCCTGTTGTCAATTCATCCAAGAAAACGACCTCAGGCTCAGGGATCAATGCCAGGACGATAAATAGACGCTGACGCTGGCCGCCAGATAGCTCCTTAACAAAACTTGACCCTTTATCCGCAATCCCAAATTTACTTAGCAGGTCATGATAATCTGCTGGTTCTTGGTATAGGGAGGATATCTCTTCACATAGCTCATTTACTTTAATTTGCTCTTGATAGCCGGTCTCCTGAAACTGAACACCCACCCGTTCAAAAAGCTGCTTCCGACTGCGGACTGGGTCCATCCCAAGGATAGATACTGAGCCGTCATCCGGTTTTTTCGTCCCTGTTATACATTCAATCATCGAGCTTTTTCCCGCTCCATTCGCCCCCAGCAGACCGAAGACTGTGCCCCGTTCCACTGCGAAACTGATTGTATCCACCGCAACGCAACTCCCATATGATTTAGATAGCTTCTCAACGATAATGACACTCTCCATCTCTTTCCCTCCTTCTTCTTTTGCCTATGTAAAAATAACACCAGTCAAAAGACCGGTGTTAAGGTGGAGGGTTTATCGGAATCTTTCTCTCATCTTTTTCAGCATCTCCTGCATGCGAAGAGCATTTCCTTCAGCTGCATCCAGCGACTCAATCAGCTTATCACAAACAGCAATGATATCCGTATCTGGCCTTGGTGTATTCAGGACCTCCTTGATATCAGCCTCTGGATTTGAGGATAATTCCTGCAGCATACGCAGGATGGCTTCAAGAGAATAATTCGCACAGCGAAGCGTACGGATGACTTTCAGTCTCTTAATATCCTCTTCCGAATAAACACGATACCCATTCTCCTTTCTCTTCACCGCTAGAAGACCATTCATCTCCCAATTCCTGAGGGAATCCATTGAAATATGCAGTTGCTCGGAAACCTCTTTTCTCTTAAATGTCCTCGTATTTGCTGCTGCAGACCCAGCCAGCAGCTCCTTCACGACTTGAATGGCATCCTCCGACTGCTTCCGTTCCCTCCGAAGCTGTACTAAATAGTCATTTGTAAGCTCAATAGAACGGTCGAAATGTCCTTGTGCGGATTCCTTTACAATTTGGACTACCCTTTTGCGTAAACCATTCTGCAGGACCTCAATCTGAAACGCCACCCTGGCAAGCCGGATTTGTGAAAGGTGGAAATCCGTAAACACCCGGTATCCATTCGCCTCTCGCTCCACCTTCGGCAAGAGTCCCCACTTCTCATATAAACGCACCGTATTCGGATGAATCCCGATGATTTTCGCCACTTCTGCTGTTCTATAGGTTTTCATCGCCATAACCTCCTGCACTCTATCACCATGATAGCATTGAATAAAAGTCTGGTGGTTTAGTGGAGGGTTATGCTTTTCCATACAAAAAAACCAGCTCACATGAACTGGTTCTTACTTGTCCTCCCGCAATAAATAGCTATTCCCCTCCGGATCTCTGAATGTAAACATCGATCCGTACGGCATTTTCATGATTTCTGTGACTTCTACACCCTTCTCTTTCATCTCCGCATAGGCTTTTTCAATATCAGTCGTACTGAGTAAAATGGACGGATGCCCGACATTCGTAGATGGGTTTTGCCTTTTCATCGCGTTCTTATCATAAAGAACAAACGTCGTAAACTCGCTCTCACTCGGACCCACTTCAATCCAGGCCATATTCGGTCCCATTTGCTGCTCAAATTTAACCACAAACCCCATCTTCTCCGTCCAGAATCTCTTCGCTGCAGCTTGATCCTCTACATAAATGGTTATTTTCCCAATTTTATTAATCATTTTGATTACCTCCAGCTTAAAAGTACCCTCCTATCCTCTCCTAAATCTGGCCATCCAAACCGACTAACTTTCGCTTCTTTCTTAAGAAGAGCACCTTTTACCCATTTGACTAGCGAACATCACAAATGACCATAAAAAAATTTCAAGGATTGGGGAGTTGAGGAGGTGAATCCGTTTATTACTATCATCAAGCTATAAAATGAATGCCATATGCACACAGCCGGCCATCTACTTAGCATTAAAAGCAGATGTCCGACTGCGCGTCTTTATGTATATATGGATGAATGAATTTGGATGCGTTTCGTGAAAAGTTCACAACAGCTTATACGAAAGAAGGAAGTTTTCCACATCCATTACCCTTGAAGTTTTCTCCAATTCTCTATTGGCTTGAAAATATGATTTCTAAGAACCGGCTCTACTCGTTCCACTTCCTTATTTTCAAGAATGGAGAGTATATCATTATGTTCGGCTACCATTCTTTTTACATAATCCTCACTCTGAATTAGTGTGATTATTCGATGATAGTTTGAAGCCATTTGCGAAATGGCTTTCCAGGTGTTCTTTCTTTCATGGCTGCAAAAAATAATCATATGAAACTGGTCATCTAATTCAAAAAACCTGTTTGCCAATTCTTTTTCATTCCGCAAGCCCGATTTCTGATTTACTAATATGTTTTGAAGATGAACATTTGTTTTAAGCTGTTGAAGATAATCAGCCGGAAAATGGCTGCAGGCCATTTCTAAAAATTTCTTTTCTAAATCAAACCACATGCTAGCCGCTTCCTCAGCTAGCTCTAGATTGATTTTTGTAACATATGTACCTACTTGAGGGATTAGTTCAATGAGATGTTCTTGCTGTAATTTCCACAGGGCATTTTTGATAGGCGTACTTGAGACTTTAAGTGTCTCAGATAGTTCTCCAACTCTTAATAGTTCACCCGGGTGTAACTCCAGCGATAAAATACCTTCCTTAATTGCACGATAGGAATAATGACTATTATTCTCACCAGGTAATCTTAATACCGTTTTTAACATATTGGTCTCACTCCTATTAGAGAGAATCGACTATGTATTTTCATTAAACATACATAAGGAAGAAAGATCATCTACTACAAATGATCTTCTAACTTCCTTATGTGTTTAAGGACCAGCACATATAGATTAGACGGCTGCCTTTACATTACATGAGCGTGTCGATAAATCCACAAAATGCATCTACAGGACTTACACCTTTGAATTCTGAACGTCCTAATAATTTATCAACGATTGCCGATAACGTATGCTCGTGATTATCATAAGCATTAATATACGTCTTAACTTGCGGTACATCTGCTAAGTGGAATGGACATTGCAGGGATATAAAGATTGTTGGCACTTCATTAACATAGAACGGGATGTCTGGAGTTCCTTTTGAAGGATTCCATTGGATACGTTGGTCTGTGCTTGGTGGTACATCTGCTATGTTTATGACTAAATCATACTGATTTGTTAAGTCAGCAATTGGACGTTTTTGAGCGTATACGTTCATGACGGCCCCTAACATTTCCTGCGGCGGAAGCTTCAAGATTTTATCAATGGCAGATTCATAGATTTCAACCTCAAAACCTGCTTTTTCAAGTAATTCCTTCATTAATTCAATTGGCTTCTTCTTACCGCCTGACATAGCAGCCATAATCTTTCCATAAGCAGATTCTGGTCCTTTTACTTCAACAAGCAATACTCGCTTATTCTTTTCTGGACTGATTGGCAGCAATTCCTGCTTATTCTTCACCAATGTGATTGCTTTATCGGAAATTTCTAGTGCAATAGCCTTATTTGGTTCTGTTCCGATTTTCGCCATTGCTTCTTCTTTTGGCGGTAATATTTCTGTCTTCGCTTTTGTATGCAGCCCTAAAGAAGCCTTCAATCCTAAGATACGTGTTAAAGCCTCTTCAAGTCTTTCATTCGTAATGATTCCTTTTTTATATCCGTCCATCATCCAATGGAAGTCTTCCTCTGGGTCATTAAAGAATAAGAACAAGTCACAGCCAGCCGCAATCGCTGCAGGAAGCATTTCACTGCGCTTCATAGCAGATGTCATCGCTACCATGTGAGAAGCATCTGTTACGATTACTCCATTGAAGTTCAATTTATCTCTCAATAGGTTTTGTAATACGATGCCATTCAAGCTTGACGGCATAGCTAACTCTTCGACAGTCGCATCTGGTTTAAAGTGACGGACATACTCCGGTAAAGCGATGTGTCCTGACATGATAGATGGTAATCCCGCTTCAATTAATCCTCCATAAACTTTCCCGAATGTGTTATCCCACTCTTCTACTGTTAAAGTATTAGGAGCAAATGATAAGTGATGGTCTCTTTCATCTACGCCATCTCCAGGGAAGTGCTTAGCAGCTGGGGCTATACCGCTCTCCATAATACCTCTCATGTATTCTAGAGAGTATTCCAAGACTTGCTCTGCCTTATTGGAATAACAACGAGTAGAGATTACTGGGTTTCTCCAGTTCATATCGATATCAACAACTGGCGCAAAGCTCCAGTTACAGCCTATAGCAGCTGCCTCTTCTCCTGAAATTCTCCCCATTTCATATGCATATTTGGGATCATTTGTTGCGCCAATTTTCACTTGACTAGCCACATACGTACCGTCTATGCAAGCCCCATTTCCACCGCTCTCCGTATTTGCCGCAATTAATAGAGGGATTTTACTATTTTCCTGCAGGATTTTATTTTGGTCATATACTTGTTCAGCTGTAGCTGGATTGTAACGAACTGCACCGATATGATAGTCATTTAACACGCCTTTTAAATACTCTTCATCACGGCTTGCTCCCATATTGACGAATAACTGACCGATTTTTTCTTCAATCGTCATCTCTGCAATCATATCTTCTACCCATTTAATCGCTTCATCTGTTAAATGAAATGGTTTTGCTTTTAAATTCACCATTCTTACTTCCTCCATCTATCATCATTATGTACATTAGACCGGTTTGTATGTGATAAGACATTAAGCCTTTCCCACATCTTCACCGGTCCCAAATATTTGGATCATTTTTTCGTAAATTCCCTTTTTGCGGCTAAATCCGCAGCAAGCTGAAGTGTTCTTTTTTTATTTAGTGGATACAGGAATAAGATAAGTGCAACTAGTCCATATAGAATTCCTGGTACCAATGTACCTAACATGTGAATGCCATTTAGCACTTCCTGTGGCTGCGTTCCAACTGTCGCATCATAGCCAACAGCCGCAATCGCAAAACCGCCAATTCCGCCGGCCAATGCCTGGCCTACTTTTCGCGACATAGAGACGATTGAGTAAACGGTTGCATCTTCACGTAAGGATGTTTTGTATTCATGATAGTCAATAACATCTGAGATGAATGCCCAGTTTACGAAGCTATAGAAGCCCATACCAACCATACCAAGTGCCATTGTAAGGATAAATGGCATTACGGTTAGACCTTTTAGGAAATACAACAGGGTAAAGACAGCAGCTGCAGCTCCTACCCCAACAACGGACACTTCCTTTTTCCCGAATTTTGCTACTAACGGTTTTACCAATGGAACCGTAAGGAACATGGCCGCCATTTGGATAAGTGAAACTAAGCTTAAAGCAGATGCATTACTGAAATAGTCTTTAAACAAATACGTATTAACTGCTTGAGTAATGAATTGTGTGACCATGATCATCAGTGATGCTGCCAAAATCCATAAGAATGGTTTATTTGTCACTAAGCTTTTGATTGAACGAAGGAAGGCACCTTTTTCAATTTCTTTTACTGGTACTGCGATACGCTCTGTAGTCAGTTTATAGCAGCCGATATAACAAGAAATCGCCAATACCCCAAAGACAATTGCTGTCATGAACATACGGTCTGCACTGATTTTGTTATCCACGAATACAATCATTGGTCCTAAAACACCGATAAGAAGACCTGCCAATGATGCACCGATTGTGCGCCAAGTAGAAAGTGTTGTGCGTTCAACCGGATCAGCTGAAATAACAGAAGCCATTGATCCATAAGGAATATTAACCGTACTGTATAAAGTCCCCCAAACAATATATGTCACGAAAGCCCATGCTAGATAGAAGCCGTTAGACATGCCCGGTATTGTCGTGAACATCAATACCCCTGTAATAACCAGCGGGAATGACATGCGCAAAATCCAAGGCTTAAACTTTCCATGCTTCGTTGCTGGTCGTGTATCAATAAAACGACCCCAAGCGACATCAGCAAATGCATCCCATAGGCGGGCAATCATAAATAGCACACCGACTGTTGCAGCACTGATATGGAAAATATCTGTGTAGAAAACCATTAAAAAAGTGCTTGTAAGGATAAAAAAGAAATCGTTTCCAAAATCACCTAATAAATAACCTAATTTATCTCTAAAGCCGAATGGCCGAGCTACATTCGATTCAATTTGATTCTCCTGCAGCATTGCTGGCTCTCTCATACTCATGCTGAAAACCTCCTAAAATCATTTCATTATACTTTGCTCAATGTTGAGCATAATTGGACAAATTTTGACCCAGACTTCATTTTCCGGTAACTAGTTGGTGTCATTCCCATTCTTTCTTTAAAGAAGCGGCTAAAATGAGCGGCACTTTCAAAGCCAGTGGATATGTATATATCCTCAAGCGGCAGATTGGGCTGCATTTCTAGCAAGTACTTTACTTGAATCAACCTGCAATCCATCACATATTGCATGACCGTATAACCCGTCACCTCTTTAAAAAGATGAGAAATATAGTATTTACTGAGATTTAACTCTTTCGCGATTCGTTCTAAGCTGATTTTTTCACAATAGTGTTGATTGATCCATGAGGCAATATTATCCGCCTGCCGTTTCTTTTCGATGTTTTTTGGCTCAACTCGGAAATATTGACTTGCACTCATTTTATAAATCTTCATGAGGAGCTGAAGAAATTCAAGCTCTATTTCAGCCTTTAATAAGACATTTACCTGGCCTGTACATTCAAATTCCCGATGAATTTCTTCCAGTTGTACTGCGAGCCACCTGATTTTCTTGGACACATACTGACCTGAATCATCAAATCCTGTCCTAAGTATGCAAGTGTTCATTTTTTGGAAGGGAGACAGAAGGTTTGGCATCCCCAATCTAGACATAATCTTTTCCCACCAAGCCGGTGAGAAATGAACCATACTCCTCACATAGGTTTCAGGAGAGGTTGTATTGGCCTTATGTAAAGTCAATCCATCCAACAAAACAATATCCCCTGGCTGTAAATCGTATATAGCATCTTGAATAAAATAGTTACAATGCCCTTCTTCAAAAACATAAATCTCATATGTACTGTGGGTATCAAATCGATTCTCTGACATAGCTTGATTTAATCCTTGAAGACGGTAAAAAGCCATGATTGATTCATCTAATACTTTAGGTTGATAACAGTCTGTTGCCCATCGATTCACTACTATTCACACTCCCGGAAGTCAGCATTCTAAAGGAAGTTCCTCAGAATACCTATTACCATACTAGTATACCAAAAGAAAAAAAGCATTCTACGAAAGTGCTTTCTTTTCCTTTTTTTTTGACTTAAATTGTGCTTGATTTTTTCTGGGTTACAAAAAGGCTTCTAAAAAGATGGTGTCCTTTTCAGAAGCCTTTTTCATTGAAACCATAGATTGCTGTACTTGATTAGGGATACCATTTAAACAATTACAGAATACCTGCTATTATCCCTTCCCTGAAATCTTCGTCTATAAATGCACAGCATGATTGTAGTTATGATCGGATAAATAAATATCTTTATATAGTTACACTAGCAAGAGGAATCATCCAGCCTTTAATAGAAAGCAGAATCCTAAATTACCTTTTTATTCCATTAGCTTGATATTGACCTTTCAATCTTTTATGCTAAATAAGTAAGAAATTCTATTTAGGGGTGCAGCTATGAAAACATTTAACTACAGACACTCAGCAATGGAGCTTCTATCAACTAAAGAACTAAGCATTATTAATAATCCACAATCACTAAAGAACAAACTGTTTTCAAAACGAAAACTGATTACAGTTGTATGTGCCGCCTTCAATGCCGAAAAATCTATAAGCAAAATGATTGAATCTGTTATTCATCAAAGCCTCGATTTTGAAAAGATTGAACTTATCATTGTAGATGATGGTTCTACGGATAATACCGCTTCAATAATTCGGAATTTTTCGAAAAATTATCCAAATATATCCTTGGTTATCCTCAACCAAAATACAGGAACTCCAGGCATTCCGAGGAATATTGGCATTGAAC
>NZ_JBJEFJ010000192.1:0-5109 GCF_051873915.1 Pradoshia sp. | reverse complement strand
AAAAAAGACAAACCCCAAATAGGTTTGCCTGAACCATATCTCTATCCTATTTCTCTACGGACACCTTCGCATCCCATTTATCTACGACCGTGACCCCCACGTTTTGGAATGTATTCATCTCTTCGAATATGTTTGGTACTTCATCTAATGAAATGGTCTTTGTCACTAAAGCACCGGGCTTTAGTTTACCTGACTCAACCATTCCGAGCATGCTTGGATAGCGGGATGGCTGCATACCGAGCGAGCCGATGAGCTGAATTTCCGCTTGGACGATGAAGTCAATCGGAAGAGGAATCATTCCTTGTTCTTCTCTTGTCGTCAAGCCAATTTGCAGATGGCGGCCGCGTTTACGAAGTCCGCTGATCGCTGCTTGGCATGTCTGCTTAATGCCAAGTGCGTCTACAGACACATGGGCGCCGCCCCTCGTAATCTCCCTAACAGCCTGGGCCGGGTTAACCTCCTTCGCATTCACCGTTGCGACCGCTCCCAATTGCTTAGCAAGCTCCAGCTTATCCTCTCCGATATCTACGGCAATAACATTTGCTCCAAGTGCGCTTGCAATCTGGATGGCGGATAATCCGACACCTCCGCAGCCATGGACCGCAACCCACTCACCGCCCTTTACATCTGCTTGGTCAGTGACTCCATGGAAGGCCGTCATGAAGCGGCATCCCATCCCGGCAGCCTCCACGAAGCTGATGGACTCCGGCAAATGCACCAAATTCAAATCAGCATTGGGCACAGCGGTATAACGTCCATATCCGCCCCATGTCGAAAAGCCGAGCAGTTGGATATTGGAACAAATATTATGATGTCCGCTCTGACAGTACGGACATGTACCGTCACCGACCGTGAACGGAGCAATGACTCGGTCTCCTTTCTTAAAGTTCTTCACATTCCTTCCGACCTCTTCCACCACACCTGAGAACTCATGACCGAGAATATGCGGCAAAGGGAGGGCAATTCCTATCCAGTCCCAGTCTCCCTGCCATGCATGCCAATCGCTTCGGCATACGCCATTCGCCTCAACCTTAATGACGACTCCATCATCAGCACACTCTGGATCTGGCATTTCTCTCACGACCAACGGTTTCCGCAATTCCTCCATTACTAATGCCCGCATTTTCTTCCTCCTCCACCAGATTAGAAAGCGCTTACAATATGCAATTGACAAAGGATGCGATTGAACTATTTACATTGTACTAGCCTGCTAAACAGCGGGTCAATGCCAATCGCTCTACATATTCCGCCATAACATCGGTTCAGTTTACAGCACTCGACCTTGGACACAATTTCCAGATAAACAAGCTGTAAATGGAGGTAAATAAATAGAGAATAGGTCGATTTCACAGAAAGGAGGTGAGGGATTATGTGGCTCTTTCTCGGTATATTAGCAGCGGCAGCAGCCATTATTATTCTCCTTTTGGGATTCCGGAGAACCGACCGCTTACGAAAAAGGTATTTCATCATTAGCGGATGCTTATTTGCCGTCTCCGTTATTCTAATTCTAATCTATACATTCATTATTGTGCCGCTTCATGGAATCTGTATGGAGCTAGATAACAATCCACCTGAAGAAGTCGCTTTAGCACAAGAGTCTATAGAAGTGACTGGCAAGGTGAACCACGCGAGTTCTTTGATCGTAAACGGTGAAAAGGTAACTATTAAGGACAATGGTGAATTCTCGGCAAATATCCCAGTTGAGAAAGGAAAAAACACGATTGTGTTTACCGCCAGCAATTACGTAACCGATAAGGAATACAGCTATACAGTTAAACGGAAGAATCCTGATATTCCGCTTACCCTTAAATATGATAAAAACATTGAAGTCTTAACGTATACGATTAAGGGAACAACGGAGCCTGATGCCAAAGTCACCCTCATTCAGGATGGAGCGAAGCTGGACGAAGCAACCGCCGATCAAGATGGTCATTTTTCTTTTACCGTAGATACGACAGATGAAGGCAACTATCAATATGCCATCGTATCCGCTAAAGAGAACTTCACGACCATCACAAAGAATGTGTCCATTAAACGGACGTTGACCAACATCCCGCTCGAGCTATCTTATGATGAGGAGATTACAGTACCAAGCTATCAATTGAAAGGGGTTACAGAGGCTGGTGCGATGGTCACCATCACTGATAAGGATGGTAAAGAAATCGATAAAGTGAAGACCGGCAAGGATGGCAGCTTTTCTTTCAAACTTAATACCTTTAAAGAAGGAACTTACACTTATACCATTTCTTCATCATTACGCGGCTATAACACCAGCACAGAGGAAATCACGCTCGATAGAACCTGGAAAGCTGTTAAGCTGGATGTAGATTACGAGAGCAGTATACAAACAAAGACAACGACCATCAAAGGAACAACCCAAGCCGGAGCATCGGTCACCATCCATAAAGGTGACTCAAAAGTCTGCACAACCAAAGCTGGTAAAAACGGTAAATTCTCCATGAAGGTGGATACGGCTGAGGAAGGTACGTACGACTTTACAGTTGAAGCTAAGCTCAAAGGCTATAATGCCCATTCGGAAGATATCTCTATTGAACGGACAATGTCAGCAGCAGAAAAACGTGCCAGCGCTAAGACCATTTCGTTTGCCCAGCTTGAGAAAAATCCGGATAAATATGACGGAGAATATGTGAAATATACCGGAGAAATTCTCCAAATCAGTGAGGGCTATTTCATGACCGGCATCCGTCTTGCTGTTACGCAAACATCCTATGGATGGTATTCAGCAGATGATGTTATTTGGGTTGAATATGTCGGAACGACCGACTTTGTTGAAGAGGATGTTGTGACCGTCTATGGCGAAATTACGGGCACCTATTCCTATACATCTATTGCTGGATGGGAAATTACCATTCCTGCGATGGAAGCCGACACCATTGAATAAGCCAAAAAAGAAACCATGCTCCTACGAGCATGGTTTCTTATCTCAAGGCACTTTTTCGGATTTGATTTTGAAATCGTTCCAAGGAATCCTTCCAGGTTGGAACATAAAATCCTGTTTCCTTCACCTTATCAAGTGACATGACGGAGTATGACGGCCTTTTGGCCTTCTGCGGGAATTCCTCTGAGCTGACAGGCAAGACCTTTACATCAGTATTCTTCAGAATCTCGACAGCAAATTCATACCAGCTCGCCTCTTCATCATTGGAGAAGTGATAGATGCCGCTTTCCGGCCTTACCTCAATCACATGCTTCATAAAGCTGGCTAAATCAGGCGCATAGGTAGGGCGCCCATACTGATCGGCTACGCCCTTTAAGACATTTTTCCTCTCTGCTGATTTCAGCATCGTATAGACAAAATTCTGCCCATGCTCACCAAACACCCAGGATGTGCGGATGATATAGGCATCCGGGCAATAGTACCGAACCGCTTGTTCACCCGCCAGCTTGGCTTTCCCATACTCATTGAGCGGATTAGGCTCATCCTCTGGTGTATAAGGACTTGTTTTCCTACCATCAAACACATAATCCGTGCTGATAGTCATAAGCTTTGCACCGACCTCATGAGCAGCCTTACTGATATTGACTGACCCCTCACGGTTGATTTTCCAATTCGCCTCTAAGCCATCACCTTCTGCCTGTTCGACATTCGTATAGGCCGCACAGTGCAGAATCCAATCCGGACGAAAATCGCAGACCTTTTTCATGACTTGCTCTGCATTCGTAATATCAAGCTCTTGTCGATCAAATCCCCGCACCTCATAGTCGCCGTCCTGGCTCAATAGGCTGACTGTCTCTGTCCCTAGTTGTCCGTTCGCTCCGGTTACGAGTATTTTCATCATTAAATTCCTAACTTTGCGCGTTCTTTCAACGGACGCCACCATTCCTCATGATTCAAATACCATTGAATGGTTTCAACAATCCCTGTATCAAACGTATATTTCGGTTTCCAGCCAAGCTCGGTCTCCAGCTTAGTCGGATCAATGGCATAACGCAAATCATGTCCAAGGCGGTCCTTCACGTATTTGATCCGGCTCTTTGGAATCTTTAAGTAATCGGTGATCATCTCAACAATCTCATTATTCGTCCGCTCATTATGGCCGCCGACATTATACACTTCCCCGCTTTTCCCTTTATGAAGGACAAGGTCAATAGCGGCACAATGGTCGGTGACATGGAGCCAGTCACGGATATTCTTCCCGTTTCCGTATATAGGCAGGTCTTCCCCGTCCAATCCGTTCGTAATCATAAGCGGAATTAGTTTCTCCGGAAAATGATAAGGACCGTAATTATTGGAACAGCGTGTGATGTTAACGTTCAATCCATACGTTTCATGATAGGAGCGGACTAATAAATCAGCCCCTGCTTTGCTGGCTGAATAAGGGCTGTTCGGGGCAAGCGGTGTATCCTCGGTGAAATAGCCGGTTTCCCCTAATGACCCATACACTTCATCTGTTGACACCTGGAGATAGCGCTCAACACCACAGCTCCTTGCCGCCTCAAGCAGATTCAAGGTTCCTTGAACATTCGTCTCAATGAATATGCCAGGGTTTTCAATACTCCGGTCCACATGGGATTCAGCTGCGAAGTTAACAATGGCATCAATATCATGCTCCTTGATAAGCTCTGGCACAAGCAATCTATCCGTAATATTCCCTTCAACAAAAAGATGATTTGGATTGTCCTTCAAATCATCCAAATTATGAATATTGCCCGCATACGTCAATAAATCCAGATTCACGATTTTCTTATCAGGGTAGCTCTCCAGAATATGCCGGACAAAGTTGCTGCCTATGAACCCTGCCCCGCCAGTCACTAATAGATTCACGTTCAACCCTCCCAAACAAAGTTATTTTCAGCTTCTGCTAATACTGGGTGCATGCTGTCTTTTTTCGATAGGATTGGTTCTGAAACTGGCCAATCAATCGCAAGCTCAGGGTCATCCCAAGCAACCCCTCGGTCATACTCGGGTGAATATAATTCATCCACCTTATACAGCACATTCACATTCTCCGTGATGGTACAAAATCCATGGGCAAATCCCTCGGGAACAAGCAGCTGGCGCTTATTATGTTCACTTAATATGTACCCTTTCCATTGCCCATAAGTTGGAGAACCTTTTCTCATATCAACAACCACATCATAAATAGC
>NZ_JBJEFJ010000191.1:0-26724 GCF_051873915.1 Pradoshia sp. | reverse complement strand
GAGTCCGTTCTGCCGAAAATAGCTTTCACGTCCATATGGGGTACAAGAGTATAAAAAAACTGTAGACCAACCCTTAATGGATTTTGTCTACAGTCTGAGAGCAGCACGAAAAAGCACTGCTCTTTGTGTATTTGAAAAATTAGTTAATATACAGATTGCTCACCAGAATATTCGATATGACATCGGTTGGGATGACAAACTCTACTGTTCCCATATAACCTGGAGCCGCTTCGTACTTATTAAAAACAATCACCAATTTATGATCTGCATTAATGTAGAATGGCTGATTCTCCTTGATTTGTTTGAATTCACCAGGTTCTCCATGCTCTATCCAATAGCTTTTATTTGAATCTGCCTTCATTTGCTGTTTCATTTGTGTTTTGATTTCTTCGCTAATGACCTCTATATAACGGTCATCTTTAAATAAGCTCTTTAGTGAGAGTAAGATTTCATTTTGTTTATCAATCGTATCATACTTATTTTCAACATAGCTTGAGGCTTGGGTTTGTTCCGTATAACGTCGGATGGATAGAATGCGTTTGTTATCTGTCAGTACCTCATAATCGCTGTTAATAGCTGTATTGCCGTTTTGTCCAGCTTTTAAAGCTGCCATGGACTCCTCAAATTGCTTGTATAGCTCCTTACCCTCTGCAATATATTTGGAATTGAGACTGTTTTGAAGTTCGGTATTATCTAATCCCTCTATCGCAGGGGTCTTAATTTCAATACTTGAGTTATTTTTCGTTTCCTTTATTTCTTGAAAGGTGAGGATTCTTACTATTTTTCCGATTACCGGTACATCCGATAACGTATTGGCCAATGCAGGGCTGATGTTAAGGGTGATGGTTAAAAGCAGGGCAGCTGCAGCTGTTAAAGCGGCGGCCTTCCAAAATAGATTCTTCCTCTTAGGACGAGTGCGGAGGGCTTTGTTAACCACTTCATCTAATTCATCCGGTATCGGGATGGAATGGTACTCTGCCTTCAATTGTTCTAATCGTTTATCCACTTGATTGATTCCTCCTTGTATTCCTATTCCATTTTCAGACGCAGCATTTTATGGGCCTTATATAATCTTGTTTTTATCGTATTGATATTGACATCCAGAACCTCTGCAATCTCCTCCATTTTAAAATCCTCAAAATATCTCAGAATAATGATGATTTTATATTTATGGGGAAGTTCATCAAGCGCCTTGCGTAAGTCCAAATCCGTATAATGATCAGCCTTTCCATTTTGTAAGGCTGATAATTGTTGGTTATCGGTTAATATGGTTTTCTTTCGCTTACGTAAAAGGTCCAATGATGTATGGACAATAATCTTATAAAACCAGCTTTTCATGGAATTGATATCTTGTATTTTATCAAGTGATAGGAGTGCTTTTTGGATGGATTCCTGCACGACGTCTAAAGCATCCTGTTCATTTTTCACATAGCTGTAGGCTAGCCGGTAGTAGCTTTCTTTTTGCTCGGTAATAAGGGTTATAAGTGAATGGCGGATATCCTTATTCTTCATCTCATAGTAGAGCTCCTTCCCTTTTACTCTTTGGGAGATTCAATGGAATGATTGAAACGTTTCATTTATCTTCCTAATACTAGACGCACTGATAAGCCAAAAAGTTTGTATGTAAAAAATATTTTTCTGCTAAAACTTTTTCGTTTTCTGCTCCGTCTATCAAATAGAATTAGATCATTAATCAACCGGGGAGAGAAACATCCTATGAACAAAAGAAAGCTTCACAAAAAACGCATCTTTATTTTGCTGTCATCTTTAGTCGTGCTGATTGGCGCTGTCGTCAGGACAAATGCATCAAAAGCAAATACTTCTCCTATTCGAATGGATGAGAAATATCCGCTTGTCGAAATCATTCATACCACTGATAAGGAAAAGGGCATTACCATAGACTATCCATTCTTTCATCTAGAAGAAGTTGATCAAGCAATAGAAACCTATTTAAAAGAGACAATCACACCATGTACGAATAAAGAACAGTTAATCGTCACATACGAGATTGTTCACTACAGTCAGCAAACCGTATCCATTATTTTCACGGAAAAAAATAAAGAGAAATCATTCAATCATATGGTTACTATCGATCTTGCCAATGGCAAAATCATTCGATTAGATGACCTGTTTAAAAATGAAAGTGATTATTTGAGCCTATTATCTGACATTGCGTATAACGAGCTTAAGAATAAGGAGGATATCCTTCTTTCCAATAAAGAATTAGCAGAAGCTGCGGCTCCGACAGAAGATCGTTTTCAAGAATTTACCCTATTGAATAAGGCCATTATTTTTTATCTCACAGTTGGTGACCAGATGGCCGATACACAATTGATTATCAGCAAAGAATTACTTAAGGACATGCTCGAGGATAAATATATATCAGTTGAATTAAACAAAGATAGGATAGAGGATATCAATCCGCCAAATATGATTACGGAACTGCCGAAAAAAGACATTCAGATAGCACCAGACCAAAAGGTGATTGCACTCACGTTTGATGATGGTCCGAAAAAAGGTACAACAGATAGTATTCTCAAAGCTTTAAGAAAATATGATGCACATGCTACTTTTTTTGTACTAGGAAGTATGGCTGAAAAAAATCCGGAGCTGCTCCGGGATATGGTGGAACAAGGAAATGATGTTGGCAGTCACACGTGGGATCACAGGCTAATGACCAAGCTGAGTGAGGAAGAGATGATAAAACAAATTAATCAAACGAATTCGCTTATTAAAGAAATGACAGGGAAGGAGGCGACGCTGTTCAGACCGCCATATGGCGCTTATGATCAAAGAGTGACCAGCCATTTAGGGAAGAATACGGATGTCATTTTATGGGACGTCGATCCCGAGGATTGGAAATATCGAAATAAAGACCATATCGTACAATCTGTTCTGAATCAAGCTGGTGATGGTAAAATAATACTGATGCATGATATCTATAAAACAAGTGCAGAAGCAGCCGTTGAGATTATGGAAAAGCTGACAGCTCAAGGGTATAAAATCGTCTCTGTCTCCGAATTACAAGAAATACAGAAACAAAGAGAGCTAGCTTCGTAATAGGTCATCATAAATATGTTTGCTGGGGCATCTATCTATTCGTCGAGTATGGGTAGATGCTTTTTATTCAAGAAGAATGTTCATAAGCAGCTGGAATTAATGACTTTGGTACAAGATGGTGAAATGGGTTTTAAGCTTATCCATCTTCCTGTTGTGAAAGCTTTTGTTGACTCGCTATACTAGGGGCCATCATCCTCTGCTTATTTTAGGCTTACGTCCTGCACAAAATGGAAGTCGGAGTTTTCCCGTCTAATAATGATAAAAAAGAAACACTGGTTCTGTGTGATGAATTGCAGGGAGATCAGTGTTTTTATGTTGTTGGAACAGTATATTTAGGTGAGCCCAAAAGGAAAATTTTGAATGGAAAGTATTTACAATTAAAGAGCTGTATTGTATAGTTGGTTACAGAGGTATACAACTATACAAATAATCAACTTGGACCGAACAGGGTTAAGAGAGGAGTATTCCTATTGAAGCCAGTATTAGATGAGTCGCTGCCCATCTTTCAGCAAATTGCACAAATCATAAGAGATGACATAGTTGAAGAAACATTAGTGGAAGGGGAAAGGGTCCCATCTGAAAATGAACTTTCCAGCTTTTATAACATCAATAGGGCTACAGTGAGGAAAGGCCTGCAAACGTTGGTTGATGAAGGAATCATATACAAAAAACGTGGAATTGGCATGTTTGTTATGGAAGGAGCAAAAGAAAAATTAGTCAATGAGCGAAAAAAACAGTACAAGAAGGAATATATATGGCCGCTGCTTGAAGAAGGAAAGCGCTTGGGGATGAGTGTTGATAAGGTAATCGAATTAATAAAAGAGGAGGATCAGAAATGATTCGCGTGGAGAATGTTACCTTTGGTTACGAGAACGCATTAGCACTTAAGGATATTTCTTTCAGTGAAGAGGAACGAGGCATTATCGCCATTTGGGGCCGTAATGGAGCTGGAAAAACGACACTGATGAAACTTCTTGCAGGACATGAAAAGCCAGACAAAGGAAAGGTTGAAATTATGGGGATGGCACCTTATAACCATACGAAAGCTGTCCAGCATATCTGTTATATGCAAGAGGATCATCCGTTTAGCGCTATCTGGAGTGTGAAGGATGCATTGAGGATTGCGGGTTATTATTATGCTAATTGGGATCAGGACTTAGCTCAAAGGTTGTTAAAGACCTTTCAATTGAATGAAAGGAAGAAAATATCTAAGCTGTCGAAGGGAATGAAGTCCGCGCTGCAATTTATCATTGGAATTTCCAGTCATGCGGACATTACCATCCTAGATGAACCAAGTAATGGTTTAGATGCAAGCTTGCGTAAGAAAATGAATCAGTCTTTACGGGAAAGTCATGAGATTCATCCACGATTAATCCTTTTATCTACTCACCATATCGAGGAAATCCAGTCTTTATGCGAATCACTGGTTGTCATACATGATAAAAAGGTCTTGTTACATGAATCGATTGATGACATAAGAGAGTACGGGGTATGGTTGGCAGGCGAAAAAACCAAGATCGAGAAGTTATTAGATGGACAAAAACCATTAGAAATACACAAATTAGGTTCAAGTGTAAAAGTGATGATTGATGTACCATATAATGATGAATGGAAGGAATTTGCATCCACACACGGACTCTCGATTGAAAAAGCCAAGCTTCAAGATTATTTACTCAATAAAACAGAGGAGGCAGTATAGGGTGAATTCTTTATACGGAACGGTACGGTTAGTATCTGAAGATTCCCTTTGGTTCTTTGGAAGGCTTTTGTTTCTTTATATTACGGTTCCCCTAACATTAATCTGGCTCCTTATTGGCTATCTATTTGAAATAGGAAATGATGTAGTTGTCGTCATATCAGGGCCAACTTATTTCTTTATTGCCTTCTTTGGAATCGCTGGTTTTAAGTCTTTGTTCCCCATAGTCATTGGGTTGGGAAGCACGAGGACACAATTTCTCAAAGTATTCTATGGAGTCAGTATATTGGGTGTTGGTTTAAGTATCTTATTACTAAATCTATTGCAACGTATATTAAAAGCAGTCTTTCTACAATGGGATATCCATTCAACGATCATGCACCCGGGATTATTCTTAGTAAATGAATATCATTTCTTCACGTATCTTTGGATCGATCTCATGTTGGGCTTGTTTCTGATTGGGATTCCTTTTTTTCTATACAGCATTCATTATAGATTGGGAATAAGTAAAAGTTTGATTATTCTTATGCTGTTATCGTTTGTTACAATGCTTCTGTATTATGGCGGGTATTTGCAAAACAGTATAGAGTGGATGATGGGACTGGATTTAGAAGCTATAAAAATGAATCTTATTACCGTATTGGGCTTATGCGGAATAGGAGCGTTTCTATTAACCTATCCAATCATGAGAAATGCCTCATTAAAGCCTAAGTCAAGAAAAGAATAACCGTGATTGACGGATTGATAAACTTTCCCCTAGGGGTAGAAAGTGAACTGGTAAAAATAAACAAGACAGGGGGAGCGGAAATCATCCGGTTTTCCTGTCTTGTTCGTTTGCAGGCCAATACAAATGCTGGATTTTTTAAGAATAATGAACGATCTTAATAAGCACTCCAGCCGCCATCAGCCGTAATCACCACGCCATTGATCAACTGTGATTGATCGGACGCAAGGAAGAGGGCGATGTTCGCGATATCGGAAACTTGGCCAGCCTTGGTGATCATGTTCACGCCGCGGGTGGCCTGCTTCATGCCGAATGGGTCAATATTCGTCATTTTTGCACTGAAGCCTGTTTCGACATGACCAGGGGCGATTGCATTGGCACGGATATTGAGCGGACCGTAATGTGAGGCAACGTTTTTCGTCATCCCGACAACAGCATGCTTAGCAGCCGTATAGGTTAAGCCGCCGCGTCCGCCCATGACACCGGAAAGAGAGGCCATATTGACGATAGTGCCTCCGCCGTTTTCTTCAAAATGAGGGAGAATGCGGCGTATGCAACGCATGACACCGGTTACATTGATGTCCATTACGCGATTCCAGATATCATCCTCTACATTAGCGGCGGCCTGCATATTATCGCCGACACCTGCATTGTTCACTAAGATATCGATGCGGCCGAATTTCGCGATGGATTCCTCCACCATGCGCTGTACATCCTCTTCATTAGATACATTGACTTTGACGCCCATAGCCGTATAGCCCGCATCTATCAGTTCTTTCACAGTTGCATTCATGACTTCCTCGTTAAAATCGGCAATGACCACTTTAGCTCCTTCTTGTGCATAGGTGGTGGCGATTTCTTTTCCAATTCCAGAGCCGCTTCCGGTAATAATGGCTACCTTGTTTTCTAAGAGTTTCATTTTAATCCCTCCAATGTTTTAATTTACAATTCTATTATACTATAAACTCATTATTCTGATAAAATTATACACTCATGAGAAATTTTGAATACATATTCTGTATAATATTGGAGTGAGAATGGCATTGCAGGTTTTTTATTTTGATGAAAAGTTTTGAAGAATAGTAAATCAAGTCAGCTCTCTTTCTTTGTCGAATTATTCTCGTTATCTGTAATTGACAGATAACGGAAGGCTGCGATAGAATCACCTTGTAAACATTTGCCAAATGGAGGTGGTGAACTCGCAGCTTAAGGACCGGATTCTTGCCACATCTCTCATGCTTTTTGAGAAGCACGGCTTTCATAGTGTCACAGTGAAGGACATCGTGGAGGCGAGCGGGACCTCAAAGGGCGGTTTTTATCATCATTATCGTTCTAAGGACGATCTTCTGTTTTCCATTCATGACACATTTATCTCCTATGTTTTGGCTAAGGCGAAGGAAGCAAACCTTACTTGTCAGACCCCAGCAGAGAAGCTAGCGCAGATCATTCATTCATTTGCGAAAGTCTTTGATATGTATCAGCCCCACATATCCGTTTTTTATCAAGAGAGCAAATATTTAAAGCCGGAGCTCGACCAGCTCATTAAGGTGAAGCGGGATGAGTACCGCCTGCTGATCAATGAAGTGATTGCCAGCGGCCAGGCGACCGGTGAATTCAGACGGGAGATTCCCTTTGATATTAGTGGTATGGCCATTTTAGGGATTGTGAATTGGACCTCCAAATGGTATCAGCGCAATGGGGAGCGCTCCATTGATGAGATAGCGGATATCTTCACGGATTTCATTATGCATGCCTTGTTGACGGAAAAAGCGAAAGAGACGTATTCCTTTTATTTTTTGGACAAAAGTAAAGCGCTTACAAATGTAAAAGGCAGACCAACCAGTCGGTCTTAAATGATGGAGGTTTAGGATATGGATTTTGAATTATCGGCAGAACAACGGATGGTAAAGGATTTAGCAAGAGAATTTGCTCAGGCAGAATTGAAGCCGCTTGCGATTGAGCTTGACCGCGAGTCCCGCTTCCCAGAGGAAATCTTCATGAAGATGGGTGAGCTTGGCCTGCTCGGTATTCCATTTCCAGAGGAATATGGCGGATCAGGCGGGGATACGATTTCCTATGCGCTTGCTGTTGAGGAGATTGGCCGTGCCTGCGGCGGAAGCGGTCTCAGCTATGCAGCGGCGGTTTCTTTAGGTGCGAGTCCCATCTATTATTTCGGGACGGAGGAGCAGAAGAAGAAGTATTTGACTCCATTAGCCAGCGGAAAGGGACTTGCCTCCTTTGGCTTAACGGAGCCGAATGCCGGCTCAGATGCCGGGGGCACACGCACGACGGCGAAACTCGAGGGAGACGAATACGTCATTAACGGGGAGAAGTGCTGGATTACCAATGCCGGATTTGCAGATTTCATCACGGTGACAGCGGCTGTCGCCGGCAAGGAGAAAAACGGCAAGAAGGTCATCTCAGCCTTCATCGTTCCAGCTGATGCGGAAGGTGTCACCATTCGCAGTGATTACGAAAAAATGGGCGTACGGGCATCGAATACATGCGAAATCATCCTCGAGAATGTCCGGGTACCAAAGGAAAATGTGCTTGGTGACCCAGATGGCGGATTCAAGCAGTTTCTTTACACATTAGACGGGGGCAGAATCTCGATTGCGGCTTTATCCGTTGGGATTGCCCAGGCTGCCTTTGACCGGGCGCTTGCCTACAGTAAGGAAAGAATTCAGTTCGGCCAATCGATTTCGAAGTTCCAGGCTATTCAGTTCAAGCTGGCTGATATGGCAATGGAGATTGAGCTGGCACGGAATATGGTCTTGAAGGCCGCATGGCTGAAGGATAAGGGCAAGCCGTTCACGAAGGAGTCTGCTTATGCGAAGCTGTTTGCCTCTGAAATGGGCTTCCGTACATGTAACCAGGCCATCCAAATTCATGGCGGCAATGGATATATGCGTGAATACGAGGTGGAACGTTACTTAAGAGATATTAAGTTGATGGAGATTGGCGAGGGGACATCAGAGATCCAGCGGCTTGTCATCTCCCGCCAGCTAGGTTGCTAGTCTTTATGGATAAAAGATTAGGAGGATTGATGTGATGGCAGATTTGGTAGAGCTGACAGTCGGCGGTTTATTGGAAGAGGTTGCGGCGAAATTCGGCGATCGGGATGCGGTCGTTTATCCAGAGCTTGGCTTCCGGCTGACCTATAAGGAGTTTGACGAGCAGACAAATGAGGCGGCAAAGGCGTTTATGGCGCTTGGAATCGAAAAAGGGGACCATCTGGCCGTTTGGACTACGAATCAGCCGGAATGGCTGACAACGCAATTTGCAACGGGAAAGATGGGAGCCGTGCTTGTGACGGTGAATACGAGCTACCGGGCAAGTGAGCTTGAGTACCTGCTGCGCCAGTCAGAGTCCGGCACCTTTATCCTGCAGGAGAGCTTTCGGGATCATTCCTATATCGAGACGCTGTATGAGATTATTCCTGAGCTGAAGGACAGTCAGCCTGGAGAGCTGCATTCGGAAAAATTCCCGCATCTGAGGCGTGTGATTGTTCTGGGAGATAAGTCATATCCAGGTACATACACCTGGTCTGAGGTCATGCAGATGGCCGGTAAGATTAGTCACGGAAAGCTCCAGAAGCGCAAGAAATCCCTTCACCGGGACGATGTCATCAATATGCAGTACACCTCAGGGACGACGGGATTCCCGAAAGGGGTCATGCTTACTCATTATAATATCGTCAATAATGCCATCAACATTGCAGAAGGAATGAAGCTCACGCAAAGAGACCGGATGTGTATACCCGTACCGTTCTTCCATTGCTTCGGCTGTGTGCTTGGTACCTTGACAGCTGTTTCAGCCGGGGCGGCAATGGTTCCGCTCCTTGAATTCAATCCTCGCAAGGTATTGCAGACAGTCCAGGATGAGAAATGCACCGCCCTCCATGGCGTGCCGACCATGTTTATCGCCGAGATGAATCTTGAAGACTTTGAAAGCTATAATCTTTCCTCCCTGCGGACTGGCATTATGGCAGGTTCCACTTGCCCGATAGAGGTCATGAAGGGTGTCGTGGAACGAATGGGAGCAAGCGAGCTCACGATTGTGTTTGGCCAGACGGAATCATCTCCAGGTATTACCCAGACACGAACGGATGACCCGCTTGATTTGCGCGTCACCTCGATTGGCCGCCCAATGCCGAATATCGAGGTGAAGATTGTGGAGCCGGGAACGGAGAAGGAGGTCCCTAAACTGGAGCATGGGGAGCTGATCACAAGGGGCTACCATGTGATGAAGGGGTATTATAATGACCCGCATGCGACTAAGGCGGCGATTTCACCTGACGGCTGGCTTCACACCGGCGATCTCGCCGTGATGGATGATAATGGCTATTGCTCGATTACGGGGCGGCTGAAGGACATGATTATCCGGGGCGGGGAGAATATTTATCCGCGTGAGATTGAGGAATTCCTTTATCAGCATCCGCAAATTATGGATGTTCAGGTAATTGGGGTGCCAGATGAGAAATACGGGGAGGAATTAATGGCGTGGATCATTCCAAGGGAGGGGCATAATCTGACCGCAGAGGATGTGCGTGCCTACTGTGAAGGGAAGATCTCCCGCTTCAAGATTCCGCGCTATATCGAATTCATCGATGAGTACCCGATGACGGCCTCAGGCAAAATCCAAAAATACAAGCTTCGTGAAAAATCAGCTGAAATACTGAAAGCATAGGAGGCGCTTACGACATTATGTTCAAAAAACTATTAATTGCTAACCGGGGCGAAATCGCCTCCCGCATCATTCGTGCCTGTAAGAAGCTCGATATAGAATCAGTGGCCGTTTATTCGGAGGCGGATAAGGAGGCTCCTTTTGTGAAGGAGGCTGACCATGCCCGCCTGCTCGGCGGTCCAAGGGTCAACGAGAGCTATTTGAACACAGCCAAGATTATCGAAATCGCGAAGGAGGAAGGCGTGGAAGCCATCCATCCCGGCTATGGGTTCCTGAGTGAGAGCGAGCAGTTTGCCCGTATATGCAAGGAGGAAGGAATCATCTTCATCGGCCCCTCTCCCTCCGTGATTGAAGCGATGGGAATCAAGACGAAGGCGCGCAAAATCATGGAGGAGGCCGGGGTGCCGGTCGTTCCCGGGTTATCAGATGCGACGATGAATGTGGAGGCTGCACTAAACGCCGCTCAGAAAATCGGTTATCCGGTCATGCTGAAGGCATCTGCTGGAGGCGGCGGAATCGGCATGCAGCGAGTGAATCATGCTGCTGAACTGGAAAAAGCCTTCGCCGGCAACCAAAAGCGGGCGGAATCCTTCTTTGGCAATGGAGAAATGTTCGTCGAGAAATTAGTCGAGAATGCCCGCCATATCGAGATCCAAGTACTGGCTGACTCATACGGGAATGCGGTGTATCTAGGAGAGAGAGAATGCTCCATCCAGCGCCGCAACCAGAAGGTCGTAGAGGAAGCTCCATCTCCGTTTGTGGATGAGCATCTCCGCCGCAGGATGGGGGAAGCGGCCATTCGTGCAGTCAAGAAATTGGGCTATGAAAATGCCGGCACATTAGAATTTCTGGTCGATGCGGAGAAGAACTTTTATTTCCTCGAGATGAACACCCGCCTTCAAGTGGAGCATCCAGTGACGGAGGAGGTCACGGGTATCGATATCGTCGTGGAACAAATCCGTATTGCAAATGGGGAGAGACTTTCTGTTACGCAGGAGGATGTCACCATTACAGGTCATTCGATTGAGGTTCGTATATATGCGGAGGACCCGGTGACCTTTTATCCATCCCCAGGGCAAATCACGAGACTGGAGCTTCCCGAGGGACCACAGATTCGCCATGAAATCGGCATTGACGGACATACCTTGGTCAGCCCCTTTTATGATCCGATGCTGGCAAAGCTCATCGTCTCAGGCGCGGACCGGCAAGAGGCGATTGACTCGCTCGCACAGGCGCTTTGCGATTACAAAATAGAAGGTATCAAAACCAATATCCCCATCCTCCAAGACATCATTGACCATGAGGCATTCAAGAATGGGGACATGAACACAAGCTTTATTGATACACATATGAAAAAACAACGAAATGGATAGGAGGAAGAAACATGGCACAAGAGATTAAAGCCAGCATGGCAGGAAGCGTTTGGAAGGTTCAAGTGAAGCAAGGGGATTCCGTTACAAGCGGGGATGACATCGTCATTTTAGAATCCATGAAGATGGAGATTCCCATTGCCGCTGAAGTGGATGGACAGATCAGCGAGGTGCTCGTGAACGAAGGGGATTTCGTGAATGAAGGAGACGTACTCGCCCGAATGGACTGAGGAAAGAAGAACTAGAAACGGGAGGGATAGGTAACCATGATTGAACAATGGAGCGAGGACACTGGGATCCATGTGATTAGGCTCAACAGGCCGGAGCATGCCAATGCATTGTCGATGGCCCTGCTTAAGGAGCTTCAGGAAGCCTTACAGGCGATAAAGAATAAGGAAGAGATTCGCTGCGTTCTCTTGACGGGAAGCGGTGAGCGGGTGTTCTGTGCGGGGGCAGATCTTAAAGAGAGAAAGGGCCTTCCTGAAAGCGAGGTCAAGCAAGCCGTTGCTCTCATCAGTGACACAATCAATCTGCTGGAGGAGGTTCCCCAGCCGACCATCGCCTGCTTAAACGGCTCTGCCTTTGGCGGAGGGCTTGAATTGGCCCTTGCCTGTGACATCCGCCTTACAGCGGCAGAGGCAAAGATGGGCTTAACGGAGACTACGCTTGGCATTATTCCGGGGGCTGGCGGAACACAGCGGCTTCCGCGTATTGTCGGCATCGCAAAGGCAAAGGAAATGATTTATACCGGAAAGCGAATCGCAGCGAGTGAAGCGCTTGAGATCGGCCTCGTCAATGCAGTCGTGCCGCAGGAGGAATTAATGCAAACGGGGATGGAATGGGCCGGCCAGATTGCCGCAAACGGACCAATTGCCGTTAGAGCAGCCAAAAAAGCGATTAACAGCAGTCTTGATACCGATATCGCCTCAGGGCTTGAGGTTGAGAACCAATGCTATCAAATGACCATCCCGACAGAGGACCGTCTGGAGGGGTTGCGGGCATTTGCGGAGAAGAGAAAGCCTGTCTATAAAGGAATCTAGCTTTCGAAAGGAAGGGTTTGAATCATGGATACTATTCAAGCAGAATTAAACGAGCGAATTTCCCGCATAAAAGAAGGCGGGCAGGAGAAATACCATCAAAAAAACAAGGAAGCAGGGAAGCTGTTTGTTCGAGACCGTCTGAACCTGCTGCTTGATAACGGACTCGAGTCAGAGGATGCCCTATTCGCCAATTGCGAGGCAGAGGATCTGCCGGCTGATGGTGTGGTAACAGGACTCGGATCTATTAACGGGCAGGCGGTTGCCGTCATGGCGAATGATTCGACCATTAAGGCAGGCTCATGGGGCTCAAGAACGGTCGAGAAAATCATCCGCATTCAGGAGACCGCGGATAAGCTGCAGATTCCGATGCTGTATCTTGTCGATTCAGCAGGAGCCCGTATAACAGACCAGGTTGAGATGTTCCCTGGCAGGCGCGGAGCTGGACGCATTTTCTATAATCAGGTGAAAATGTCCGGCAAGGTGCCGCAAATCTGTTTATTGTTTGGACCTTCCGCTGCCGGAGGAGCCTATATCCCGGCCTTTTGTGACATCGTCGTGATGGTAGAGGGCAATGCCTCCATGTACCTCGGATCACCGCGTATGTCAGAGATGGTAATCGGGGAGAAGGTAACCCTTGAACAAATGGGCGGTGCGAGGATGCATTGCTCGGTTTCGGGCTGCGGGGATGTGCTGGCGAAGAGTGAAGAGGAGGCCATTGAGTTTGCCCGTCGATATTTGTCTTATTTTCCAGCAAATTTTACGGAAAAACCGAAGGCATTCGAGCCAAGGGCCGCTGCGCAATTGGCAAAGCCGCTTGAGGAGCTTCTGCCGAACAATCAAAATGCACCCTTTGATATGTATGAGTTAATCAAGGGCGTCATTGATGAGGACTCCTTCTGCGAAATCAAGAAGCTGTTCGCACCTGAGCTCATCACGGGACTTGCCCGTCTGCAAGGGAAGCCGGTCGGCATTATTGCCAATCAGCCGCGTGTCAAAGGCGGCGTTCTTTTCCATGATTCAGCGGATAAGGCGGCGAAGTTCATTCATTTATGCGATGCCTATCATATTCCGCTTCTATTCCTTGCGGATATCCCAGGCTTCATGATTGGCACAAAGGTCGAGCAGGCAGGGATCATCCGCCATGGTGCAAAGATGATTGCCGCGATGAGTGAGGCAACTGTGCCGAAGATCTCTGTCATTGTCCGTAAAGCATATGGTGCGGGCCTTTATGCGATGGCCGGCCCTGCCTTTGAGCCGGATTGCTGTCTTGCCCTCCCGAATGCCTCGATTGCGGTTATGGGACCGGAAGCAGCCGTGAACGCTGTCTATGCCAATAAGATTGCTGCCTTGCCAGAGGAAGAGCGCCAGGCCTTTGTCATGCAAAAGCGGGAGGAATATAAAGAGGATATTAATCTCTATCACCTTGCCTCAGAGATGATCATTGACGGGATTGTCGAGCCGCAAAACCTTCGTCAGGAGCTTTCAACAAGATTCCGTCTATACGAAAGCAAGCAGCAAGTGTTCACGACAAGAAAGCACCCGGTTTATCCGGTGTAACGGGAGGGACTTGACATGCAAATGTCTAAATGGGTGCCTGATGAGGAATCGATGAAATCACTTCGGCTCGTGCAATGGATGGAGGAATTGAATCTCCCTGATTATGATTCGTTCTATCAGAAGTCCATCCAGGAGCCGGAATGGTTCTGGTCGGCAGTGGAAAAAGAGCTTGGATTTGTCTGGAAGAAGCCGTATGAAGAGGTCTTGAACCTTGATAACGGGATTGCCCGCCCGCATTGGTATGTCGGAGGGGAATGCAATCTCGTTGATACGGCATTGGCAAAATGGGCGGAAACGGACCGGATGGCCATACTTTGGGAGGGCGAACAAGGGGAAGTGAGGGAATACACCTATGCCGAGCTTCATGCTTGGGTAAGCCAGGTCGCTTCCGGCTTGCAAAAGGCCGGCATCCAAAAGGGTGACCGCATTACTCTCTTTATGCCCATGATTCCGGAGGCGGCCGTTTCCATTCTCGCCGCTGCCAAAATTGGCGCGATTATCTCACCAATCTTCTCAGGCTATGCAGAAGAAGCGTTAAAAACCCGGGTTATTGCTGCTGGTGCGAAGATGATCATTACCGCTGACTCCTTTTTGCGCCGAGGCAAGCAAGTGGATATGCTGCAAACCGTACGCAATGCCCTCCCAGAACTTGGCGGTGTGGAAACAATCGTCGTTGTCGGCGGCAGCGATTTAGAAGCTCCATTCATGGATTGGTCAAGGCTGGAGGAGGCTGGCTCCCTTGAGGAATCCGTCCGGATGAAAAGCGATGACCCATTCATGCTGATCTATACCTCAGGGACGACGGGCAAGCCGAAGGGAACGGTTCACACTCATGCAGGGTTTCCAATTAAGGCAGCCATTGATGCCCGTATGGCGATGGACTTAGTAGAAGGGGACCGCCTCCTTTGGGTAACCGATATGGGCTGGATGATGGGACCCTTCCAGCTGTTCGCAAGTTTGATGAACGGGGCGGCAATGGTCATGTATGACGGGGTCCCTGATTATCCAGAATCCGATCGTCTCTGGAAGCTTGTCCACAAGTGGCGTGTCACTCAGCTGGGAATCTCCCCAACCCTTATCCGCTCACTGATGGCAAAGGGAGAGGGCTGGCTTGATGGGCATGATTTAAGCTCGTTAAAGGTGTTCGCTTCAACAGGTGAGCCATGGAATTCCGCCTCCTGGCTCTGGCTCTTCCAGCAGGCAGGCAAATGTCTGATTCCCATTATCAACTATTCCGGCGGCACGGAAATCTCCGGCGGCATTCTCGGCAATGTGCTCGTAAAGCCCATCACACCGGCTGCCTTTAATACCCCATTGCCAGGAATGGAGGTAGTTGTTCTGGATGAGAACGGCCAGCAGGTAGTAAATAAGGTTGGCGAGCTTTGTCTGACAAAGCCGTGGGTCGGGATGACCAATGGTTTCTGGAATGAGCCGGAGCGCTACATAAAGACATACTGGAGTACCTATGACGGCTATTGGGTTCACGGCGACTGGGTTGAAACAGACGGGGAGTCCTGGGAAATCAAGGGCCGATCGGATGATACACTCAATATTGCCGGCAAGCGGGTTGGACCGACTGAATATGAATCGATTCTCGTCAAGCATGAGGATGTCGTGGAAGCGGCAGCCATCGGAATACCTGATTCGATCAAGGGGGAGGCCTGCCTATGCTTTGCTGTCTTAAAGGGACATGTCAAAGCCAGCAAGCTCCTGGAAGACGAGCTGCTTGAGATGATTGGGCATGGTCTTGGGAAGGCATTAAAGCCTAAAGGAATCTATTTCTTATCAGACCTTCCAAAGACGAGAAATCAGAAAATCATGAGACGGGTTATTAAATCCGCCTATTTGCAGCAGGAGCCCGGAGATTTATCCTCCTTAGTGAATCCGGAGGTTGTAAGGGAAATCGCCCTGTGCAACGAAGAAGACATAGCAGGTAATCATAGAAGTGAAGGCGATCTGATGAGAGGAAATCAATAATTTGTTGATAAGTCGAAAAGAAAAACAGAATTCCAGCAATGGAATGTTTGATGTGATATAGGTTGTTTTCATGTAAACGAGCGGAAGGGGGCTGTTTCAAAAGTCATTCAATGATTTTTGAAACAGCCCCCTCCTTTGTCATTATAGGCTCATTATTTCCAATCAAATTTTATCGATTTTGCTTTTAAAAGATAGAGCCAAGCAAGGGTAGTGAAAGAAATAAAGATCAACATCGTAATGGCTAATCCGCTTGTATAACTACTCCAGGCTAATGAACCAACAGTCATGCCGATACTGCCGACTACAGTAAATCCGAAATTCATGACAGAGGATGCTGCCCCGACATCTGTCTCAGTAGCTGATAATAATAAATCTGAAATCATTGGTCGGAAATAGGTCGATACAATCGAATAAATGACGTATGACAATAAGAAAATGATCGGACCTGCATGACCTACTGTGAGTATTAATACCGCTGAAATGATGGAGACAATAATCCCGATATTGATTGCTTTCTTGACAGAACCCGCTCCGAATTTCATGTAAATGACTGGACCCAAAATAGCAGCGGCGGAGTTAATGGCGAAATAGATACTGAAGGTTGTTTCCGAAACACCAAAACCATCAATATAAATATAGGAGGCAATAGCCAGGTAAGCCATATACGGTGCTGCAATTAATGCTCCAACCATTAATACGCTTGTAAAATGACGGTTTCTGGCTATTTTGCCTAATCCCAAAATAGACTGAATGGTGCTCCCTTGCGTGCGTTCATGCCTTGGTAACGTTTCCTGTAAAAGGAGAGCACCAATGAGGGAAATACCTGTTAAGATGGCCAAGGCAATAAATGTCATTTTCCAATCAAAGATACTTAAAATGAGTGCTCCTAAAAGAGGAGCTAACATTGGAGCCAGCAGTCCGAATGCTTGTGTAACAGATAATACTTGTGACATTGATTTTCCTTCAAAGCTATCTTTAATTAAGGCTGTCGCAATCGCTACCATACCGCCTGCACCTACCGCTGAAGCTGCACGCGCAATAATTAAGAAGGTGATGGTTGGAGAAATTGCACACAGGCCACTAAATATCAAAGAAATAGAAATACTTGCAATCAAGATCGGTTTTCGGCCATATTTATCACTCATTGGACCTAGAATTAAAATGCCGATTGCCATGAAAATAAAAAAGATCGTCATGGTAGAACTCATTAATGTAGAGGATGTCTTAAAGTATGCCGTCATTTCAGGCAACGCCGGCATATATAAGTCAGTCGATAATGGCGGTATCATCGATAGTATGGTAATCAATGCGATTAAACCAGAATTCTTTAAATACTTTTGCTTCATAACTAAACTCCTTGTATAACATATAGCTTGCTATATAAGTGTGGAAAAATAAATGCATCACATATGACGTAATGCATTTGCGGCCATCCTACTCATGAAAGGCTTTAATAGATGAATCTCTTCATCCGAAAATCCCTCTAAAAGCATTTGCTCTGTTTGATGAATACTTTGATAAATAGCATCAAGAACATCTAGTGCAGCGCCAGTTAATGAAATAATGCGAGCTCTCGAATCGTCTGGGTCGATGTGACGGACGATAAAATTCTTATGCTCCAGCCGGTTTAATAAGCCTGTTACAGTCGGATTCGAATAATTCAAGGCACGCTCAATATCACGCTGCCGGAACACTTTATCTGATTCATGCGCAAGTAATATAATGACATCTGCCTGACTTTTCGTTAAGCCAATCTGCTTCAGATGTTCATCTCCAATTCGTTTCACAAGATGCTCAATCATTTTCACATGTGTAAGAACAATAGGCTCTTTTTGGGAATTCTTCATTATAGCACCTCACTTATAAAAGCATCTTTCGGAATTATATAGCTAGCTATATAATCTGTCAACTACCTTCAATTCTATCGTCGCATTTCTTGGGTTAACGAAATGAAGCAGTACGGTTTGGAATCGAAGTATCTTTTGAGCTTCATTTAAACCGTAAAAATATTATGTAAACAAAAACAAATTTCGATTTTTCCTCAGACTTCTGTATATAATGATACCTATATAGAAGAAGTAATATGTTGATGGGAGTACTGAATGGTGGATATTTTGGAAAAAGGGTACATCGCTGCCGTAGAAAAAGCAAAGAATGATGTACTGAATGATCTATATCTTTATTTCGAACAAACGGATGAAAAGCCTACGTTCGATGAGTATATGCGTTATACCGGCGGCCGCTTTGAGCAAATTTGGCGATTGGCCTGGAAGAGCAAGACCGTCCAGCGCATGAACCGGTATGAGAAGCTCCGATTTTTGGAGAGCCGTGGTTTGTCAGCAGACGGCTTATCCAAAAAAGGCATCAATAAGCTGATTGAACAGGAGCTTGATGGCTACCGTACATTTGATCTGCATAATTGGGTCGTTGATTATTTTAAACAATCCCCGCATTTATGGGATGAATTATATGAGGATGTGAAGGTGAAGAAGCAGAAGGAATACTTCGAGACCCGCATCTTAAAGGATAGTATGCTGGATAGTTTAATGCAGGCACGGATGAAATTATACATCTTCCTGCGAGCGGATGTGGCAAAGCATTTAGCGTTTGAGCTGGAGGGGATTCCAAAGGCAAATCTTCATGGGGCAAAGACGCTCGCTGATCTTTTTCACCTGGATATTCAGCGAAGCGACGGTGAATGGGTGCTTGAGGATTTTGAACTGGAGGCATTCATTGGAAGGCTGACCTATGAGAGAATCATTCCAGCTATTCAAAACAGTCTGCCAGATGAATTGAAGGAACAGTACGAGCTGCTAAGCGGTGAGAAAATCAGCCGCCATCTTATATGGCAGCTGATTGGCGGTAGGATTGAGGAGTTAGAATGGGAATTCCAGGAGGAACTCGAACAGGAGCAGGTAAATGAGCTGCTGGAAGCGGCGGCGATTCCCTTTCAGTATGAGACCCATTACCGGCTGTATCACGAGCAGGCGGAAAACCGAGAGCGCAAACGGGCCGAAGAGCTTGCGGAGCAAAGAAGGCTGGAGGAGGAAAAGAACCGACAGCTGGAGGACATCTTCGGCAAGGAATACCGCACGTCCATTTATCAAAATACGCGGTATGTGCTTCATATCGGAGAAACGAATACCGGCAAGACATATCAGGCATTGAAACAGATGAAGGCCGCACCTACTGGTATTTATTTGGCTCCATTGAGGCTTCTCGCGCTCGAGGTTTATGAGGCGTTAAGAAGCGAGGGTATTTCCTGTGCCCTGAAGACTGGGGAAGAGGAGAAGCATATGGAGGATGCGACTCACTTCTCCTGCACAGTCGAGATGTTCCATGAGAAGGATTATTATGACGTGATGGTCATAGATGAGGCGCAGATGATTGCCGATAAAGACCGTGGTTTCTCCTGGTACCGGGCCATTCAAAAGGCTCATGCGAGGGAGGTCCATATCATTGGAAGCCATAGTGCGAAAAAGATGCTATTGAACATGCTTGAGGGAAATGATGTGGAGCTGCATGAATATCACCGGAATGTCCCTCTTAAGGTGGAGGAAAAACCGTTTAAGCTGTCTCATGTGAAGCAAGGGGATGCCTTGATTGTCTTCTCACGCGCGAAGGTGCTCCAGACAGCCTCCCGACTGGAAAGGGACGGTCATAAGGTCAGCATCATCTACGGAAGTATGCCCCCTGAGACAAGGGCTAAGCAGATGAAGCGATTCATTGATAAGGAATCAAAGGTCATCGTTTCAACGGATGCCATCGGAATGGGGTTAAACCTGCCAATCCGCCGTGTCGTCTTCCTTGAAAACGAGAAATTTGACGGAACGAGAAGAAGGATGCTCACCTCCCAGGAAGTAAAGCAGCTAGCTGGACGTGCCGGCAGGAAGGGTCTCTACAACGTCGGTTTGGTTGCCTTTACCTCGCAAATTGACGTCATGACAAGACTTTTAGAGGATGAGGATAAGTCGATCAATACCTTCACGATTGCCCCGACCCAGCAGGTGTTTGACCGGTTTGCCCGCTATCATTCTTCCCTTGAGCATTTCTTCTACCTATGGGGAGAATTCAAAAATCCACATGGGACGAAGAAGGCGCCGCTGACTCAGGAACGGGAGTTGTATGAGCATATCCGAAACACCGATATTGAACGACGGTTCTCGCCAAGTGATTTATACGGATTCCTGCATCTTCCGTTCTCAAGCAATGAACCAGCACTGGTGCGGCAATGGATGGCCAACATGAAGGCCGTCATTCATAACTCAGATCTGCCAGAGCCCATTATGAAGCAGGATACACTGGATGAATTGGAGCTTTCCTATAAATCCATCGGCCTTCATTTATTGTTCCTTTACCGGCTTGGCCGGAAAACGGAGGCCTATTATTGGGAGCGGATCCGGGAAGAAATCAGTACACGGGCTCACTCGAAGCTCCGAACAGATGTGAAGAAATATCAGAAGAAATGCCGATCATGCGGCAAGTCACTGCCTGGTGAGTACCCCTATAATATTTGCCAATCCTGTTATGATGACAGGCTGTTGCAAAGGCATCATTATCGGGGCAGAAACTTTAGATAAAGTGAAACGACCATCCGTGAGTGTTTTTCCCCCGTGGATGGTTAGTTGAGCCAATTGGGCTTTTATGGACAGTTGACCTCCCACGAAAGCATCTCGATGATCCTGTAGGTTAGTGGGAGTTTTACGGTCCGTAAATGCGGGATAAACAAAAAGCAGCATTCCATGAATTTTTGGGGTGCTGCTTTTTCCGGTTTTTTCAAAAATATTTTATAATGAGAGAAAAGAGGGTGAGGTGAGGGCAGTGAAGGTGGAGGATGTGTTCGGTTCATTTCCTGCTTTAGAAACGGAACGGCTGTTATTGAGAAAGCTGACGAAGGACGACGCGCAAGATGTGTTTGAGTATGGCTCTGACCCTAAGGTCACGAAATACGTGACGTGGAACACGCATCAATCATTGAAAGATACCCGAGAATTTATGGAGTTTTCCTTAGGGAAATATGAGAATAAGGAACTCGCTCCATGGGGAATGGAATGGAAAGAGAACGGCAAGCTGATTGGGACAATCGATTTCGTCTCATGGGACATTCGGAACCGAGTGGGGGAGATTGGCTATGTCCTATCACGTGATTACTGGGGAAAAGGCATCACGACAGAGGCAGCCAAAAAAGTGATTGAGTTTGGATTTGAGGAAATGGATTTAGTGCGTATCCAGGCTCGATGCTCTACAGAAAATGCAGGCTCTGAGCGGGTGATGCAGAAAGCTGGGATGAGCTATGAAGGCATTATTCGAAAAGGGTTGTTCGCTAAGGGAAAACATCATGACTTGAAGCTGTATTCCATTTTGCGAGAGGAGTACGATGCTAGAGGCGGAGGGAGAAAGAAATGAATAAACGACTGGACCCGTTAAGCGCTTCTATGAGGATTATCGAGAAATATTTCCCGGATTGTCACGGAGCAATCCTGTCCGGCAGCGCAGCTCGCGGGAGAGTGACAGAGACTTCAGATTTGGATATCATCGTTTTTGATGATTGTCTCCAGGACTCTTATCGTGAGTCGTTCATCGATTTTGGCTGGCCCATTGAGGTATTTGTCCATAATTTGACCTCTTATCAGATTTATTTCGAGCGTGATTGCCGGGACGGAAGGGCTTCCTTGCCGCGAATGATAGCTGAGGGAACGGTGTTGAAGGATATGGGAGCGTTGAAGAAGATTCAGGATGAGGCAAAGGCATTGCTAATGAATGGCCCAGAGGTGTGGACACAGGATACGATTACATACAAGCGGTATTTTATCACAGATCTATTGGATGATTTAATAGGAAGTCAAAATCGAGGGGAACGCATCTTTATCGCTGGGAGTCTGGCTGAACGATTGAGCGAGTTTGTGCTTAGGACAAATAGGCAATGGACGGGCTCATCTAAATGGATGATTCGCTCTTTGTCCCAGTATGATAAAGAATTGGCGGATGGTTTTATGGAAGCTTTTGATCATTTCTATAAAACGGATGATACGAAACCGATTGAAAGGGCAGCAGCCAGTATACTTGAACCGTATGGCGGAAGGCTGTTCGAGGGTTTTTCACTAGGAAAATAGAATAGGAAGAAGAACAATGCTTGAGCCTCGCTCAAGCATTTTTTTGTGCGGTTATGCTGCATAAACTCTAGTAAACATTCATATAGTCTACTAAGAATCTAGCAATTGAAGGAAAAAACCAGCCGTTTAATAGGCTGGCTCTTGATTAGTGAATATTTCTGTATAGGCCGATGACTTTTCCTAAAATGCTGACATTTTGAAGGATAATGGGGTCTAGCATAGAGTTCTCCGGCTGTAAGCGGAAATGATTCTCTTCCTTGAAGAAACGTTTAACGGTTGCCTCGTCATCCTCGGTCATAGCGACGACAATCTCGCCGTTGTTGGCCGTATGCTGCTGGCGGACGATCACATAGTCACCGTCAAGGATGCCGGCTTCAATCATACTGTCTCCCATGATTTCAAGCATGAACACGTTCTCATCTGCCGGTGCCATATGCTCAGGTAGTGGGAAGTACTCCTCAATGTTCTCGATCGCGGTGATTGGCTGCCCTGCTGTAACCTTACCAATAAGAGGAACACTAACGGAGTTTGCTTTTGGAATATGATCATGCGGATCCATATCAAGAATCTCAATGGCACGCGGTTTCGTTGGGTCACGTCGAATGAGTCCCTTGCTTTCCAGCCGAGCTAAGTGTCCGTGAACGGTTGAGCTTGAGGCAAGTCCGACTGCTTCCCCAATCTCCCTTACGGAAGGCGGATACCCCTTCGTCCGAACTTCTTCTTTAATGTATAGTAAAATATCTTGCTGTCGCTTTGATAGTTTTGTTGTCATCTCCCGCACCTCTTTATCTGATCTTTGTCGTTATTATATCATGAGGGGAACACTAGTACAAACATAAGTTCGATTTTTCTTGTTGACATGAAACATTTGTTCGGTTTATACTGAATTTACGAAAAGCGAACATATATTCTTATTTTGTGGAGGGATTTTTACATATGAAACACGTTTGGTCTTCTTACTCATATACCATCATTTTTACGGTTGGACTTTTTCTTTTAATTTTATTGGCGACTGTCACGAATTTTGAAAAGAGCGATGATCAATATGTGAAAGTGACGGTTGAGAGCGGAGATACGTTATGGGCTATGGCAGAGCAGTACGAGGATGCGAATATGTCTACGACGGAATTTGTCAAATGGGTTCGAGAGGCTAATGAACTTCAAACTACCCACATTAAAGAAGGCCAAACGATCATCCTTCCGATTGAAAAGAATGCGGATATCCTGCATTTGGCAGACTCAAATAAAGAATAAACGCTATAATGAGACTAGTGAAGGCCGGGGCATTCGTTCCGGCCTTCCATGCATATCTCAGGAAGAAATTATAGAGAATGGTGAGAGAAATGAAGGTTGGAATTTACTGCAGGGTCAGTACAGAAAAGAGCACACAGGAGACCTCTCTTGATAGACAGGAGCAGGAATTAACCCAGCTTGCCGCAATGAAAGGCTTTGAGGTCGTCACGATTGAAAAGGAGCAGGCGAGCGGCTATGACTTGGAGCGGGAGGGAATCCTGGTCCTGCTCGAGCAAATGCGCAATAAAGAAATAGAAGGGCTTCTTATTCAGGATGAAACACGGCTAGGCCGGGGGAACGCGAAGATTGCCTTGATGCACTGCATCTATAAGGAGGGCATTAAGCTATATACCGTGACACATAACGGTGAGCTTGAAGTGTCTGAAACAGATGCCATGCTCCTGCAGATCATCAGCATTGTTGAGGAATATCAGCGCAAGCTGCAAAACAGCAAGATTCGCAGGGGGATGAAGCGGGCTATAGAGAATGGCTACAACCCTGCCAAGAATTTGTCGAATCAGCATGTCGGCGGCGGCAGGGAGCGTTCAGAGGTCCCAATCCAAGAGATTATCGCCCTAAGAATCAAAGGGCTGACATTTGCCGAGATTACGGAGAATTTAAATCGCAGAGGCTATGAGGTCTCAAAAGCGACGGTTCATCGCCGCTATGCGGAGCATGCCGAAAAACAAAAGCATGTATAATAGATACTTCTTGAAATAGTGTCGGTTTTTCTATACGATGTCAGTAATTGATTTTTTAGGAAAAGGAGCAATATACATGCTGCCAAAAAGCAAAATTAATCGAATTAATGAATTATCCAAGAAGGCGAAGGAAGGCAGCCTTACAACAGAGGAAGCGAAGGAACAATCCTTGCTGCGCGCTGAATATTTAGAGGCTTTCCGTGCTTCCATGAGAAAGACAATTGAGGGAGTAACCATCATTGACCCAGAAGGAAATGACGTGACACCGGAAAAGGTTAAGCAAATTCGCAATAAAAGACTTCATTAATGGGTAAGAGATAATAGGAGCTTCCACTCTTCGTTGAAATTTTTGTCAATTCTGTAGAATTGGGTAAATAATGTTGTCAATATAACTTTGTTTCATTTATAGTAAGACTGAAGTATGTTAATCGGAAAGGATGTAGACTGACTATGTTTACTGAAAAGGATCAATTAGCGATTACAGCTATTCGTACACTTTCAATTGATGCAATCGAAAAAGCCAATTCTGGTCACCCAGGGATGCCGATGGGCGCTGCGCCTATGGCCTACACATTATGGACTCGTTTCATGAACCATAATCCAAATAATCCAGAATGGTTCAACCGTGACCGTTTTGTGTTATCCGCAGGACACGGATCCATGCTTTTATACAGTCTTCTTCACTTATCCGGATATGGACTTGATATGGAAGAAATCAAGAATTTCCGTCAATGGGATTCTAAAACACCTGGCCACCCGGAATATGGCCACACTCGCGGGGTTGAAGCAACGACTGGTCCACTAGGACAAGGGATTGCAATGGCTGTTGGGATGGCAATGGCTGAACGTCATTTAGCCGCAACTTACAACAAAGAGAACTATGAAGTAGTCGACCATTATACATACAGCATCTGTGGAGATGGCGACTTAATGGAAGGCGTATCTGCAGAAGCAGCTTCATTGGCTGCACACTTGAAGCTTGGCCGTTTAGTCGTTCTATATGATTCTAATGATATCTCCCTTGATGGGGAATTGAACATGAGCTTCTCTGAAAGCGTAGCGGACCGCTTTAAGGCGTATGGCTGGCAATATATCCGCGTAGAAGACGGCAATGATTTGAGTGAGATTGCCAAAGCGCTGGAAGAGGCAAAAACAGATCTTGATCGTCCAACTATGATTGAAGTTAAAACAGTCATTGGTTATGGAGCACCGAATAAATCCGGTAAATCTGCCGTTCATGGCGCTCCGCTTGGCGAAGATGAAATGAAGCTGACGAAAGAATACTATAAATGGACATTCGAAGAAGACTTCTATGTACCTGAAGAAGTATATGAGACATTCAAAGATACAGTTATTGAAACAGGCGCTAAGAAAGAAGAGGAATGGAACCAATTATTCGCAAGCTATAAGGAAGAGTATCCAGAGCTTGCTGCTCAGCTTGAAACAGCTATCAATGGTGAGCTTCCAGAAGGCTGGGATAAAGACATTCCTGTTTATGAAGCAGGCAAGGCTGTTGCAACACGTAATTCCGGCGGCGAAGTGCTGAACGCCATTGCGAAAAATGTACCATCCTTATTCGGAGGTTCCGCTGACTTGGCTGGTTCAAACAAAACGATGCTGAATGGCGAGAAGGATTTCCTTCCAGGAGCTTATGACGGACGCAACATTTGGTTTGGTGTACGTGAATTTGGAATGGGTGCTGCGTTGAATGGTATGGCGCTTCATGGAGGACTCCATGTGTACGGCGGTACATTCTTTGTCTTCTCTGACTACCTGCGTCCAGCTATCCGTTTGGCTGCGCTTATGAACCTGCCTGTTACTTATGTGTTCACCCATGATAGTATCGCAGTAGGGGAAGATGGTCCGACACATGAGCCAATCGAGCATCTTGCGGCCTTGCGCGCAATGCCGAATGTTTCCTTGATCCGTCCAGCTGACAGCAATGAAGTGGCAGCGGCTTGGAAAGCGGCGCTTACTAGCAAGAATAAACCAACGGCGCTTGTTCTATCCCGCCAAAACCTCATGACATTGCCGTTGTCTGCTAAATTGGCAGAAGAGGGCGTTCAAAAGGGTGCCTATGTCGTATCTCCTGCTAAGAAAGACCAAGCAGATGCAATCCTTCTTGCATCCGGTTCTGAGGTTGGCCTTGCTGTTCAAGCCCAAGGCGTATTGGCTGGTGAAGGTATTGATGTATCTGTTGTCAGCATCCCGTCCTTCGACCGCTTCGAAGAGCAATCTGCGGAATACAAGGAATCTGTCCTTCCTAAATCCGTTAAGAAACGCTTGGCAATCGAGCTTGGCACTTCCTTCGGCTGGGAACGTTACACTGGCGATGAAGGCCGCGTACTTACGATGGACCGCTTCGGTGCATCTGCACCAGGAGATCTATTGATGGAGAAATTCGGTTTCACACCATCCAATGTGGTTTCCATCGTAAAAGACATGTTGAAATAAGCACGATGAAAAGCCGTCCAGCGTGGTATAAGCCCACAGGACGGCTTTTTCTT
>NZ_JBJEFJ010000190.1:3312-5244 GCF_051873915.1 Pradoshia sp. | reverse complement strand
GGTGCTAAGGCAGCCTCAATCTGCTTAACAAGCTTTTGCTTCCAATCATTTAAGCTCTTTTCATAATCCTTGTAGGTTGGATAACGTTTCGAATCGGCTTTCAGCTTTTTCGATTTGTCCTCCAGAGCTTTGAGTTTATCCAGATTCTTTTTGGCTTCCTCGTATTTCTTGTCTTTCACTTGTTTGTCCATCACAATCAGCAAATTAACGCGGTCTTTTTCATACTGGTTATTCTGTCTGGTATTCTCAGCTGGTGTGATATATTTCGCCTTAAAGAGGGCACGGACTTCAGGCGTGTAGACAGAGTTGATTTTCTTATTCATATTTGTAATCGATTTTTGTAAGGTTGTGTATTTTGTATTGATATTCGTATCAGCCTTGCCTGCTTTCATGTAATTAATCATGGCTGTTTGATTTTTCTGCAGGGTCGTTCCTTCTTTCACTGCATTCATGAAGGCTAGGGAACGTTTTTTATGGGTCTTCATACTGTCGATGTCAGCCTTGATTCCCTTTGTATATTTAGAAGGGAGTGTTTTCACTTTCTTCTCAAGGGCTGTGATATCCTTCACGACCGTATTATAAAGACTTTGATGAGCACTCGTCACTTTCACATCAGCTGTTTTCTTAATATTTGTTGCATAATAGTTTCTCAGCTTAGCAGCATTCTTCTTCTTCGCTGCGGAGTCCTTCTTCACTTGGTCGGCAGCCTTCTTATCACGTGCGTCCTTCAGCTTAATGCTTTCCTGGGCCGCATATAGGCTGACCGCTTTATTTTGGCTCCATACACGCGACCAAGCAGAAAGCGGCAATTCAGTTTCCACAACATACTTCCCAATCTCAGGTGTGAATCCAGGCTTTTTCTTCTTCTCAATGAACCAATCCGTGAATCCGCCGCCAGATGGGTTCGGACCAGGATACACAAGGGAATAGCCTGTCATGCTGCCAATTTTCTTCGCATAGACGAGGTCCCGCTTTTTGTTGGTCGCATTTTGTTTATAATTCCAGTAGAGAATCTCCCCGCTTGAATGATAGGCAATGGCCATTTCAGGTTTGATTTCATTGACGAAGGAGACAATGGCCTTCACTTCCTTCGCGCTTTCAGGAGTCTTGCCTTTGTAGTTTTTGTAGCTTGGTGATTTTGGAGAATTCTTGATTGCACTCCAGCCGGCATTGTATTGCCTGTTCAGGTCAATCCCCTTCGCATTAGCCTTCCAGCGCTTGAAGTTTTTGCTGCCGTTATTCATTTTAATTAATGAGCTGTGCGTACTTTTCGGAAAAGCATTCAGCCCCTGCTGCTGCAAGGTGACTCCATCTGGATTAACCATTGGCACGAACCATAGAGTTGAAGAGTTCAAGAGACTCTTCACATTATAGCCGCCAATTTTCTTGTTTCCTTTGTAGGCTGCAGCATACTGATCGATCAATTCCATATTCAAGCTTGTCGTCATCCATTCACGCGCATGGTGAGAACCATTGATGAAGACTTTCGCGGAACCTTTCCCAAGTCCAACCGCATAAATATTGCGCCCATATTCTGACTTGCCAATTGTCTTAACCTTAACAATATCCGGGTATTGCTGCTGCAGCTCCTTAATATCCTTGCCGAGCTGTGTGTATGTATATTTCTTACTTGGGTCAACAAATGACTTTGCTGCCGCATTTCCCCCTGTTGGCAGGAATGCCATAATGACCATAACAGCCAAAATAAATACCCCATACCTCAATCGATTCCCTTTCAAAAATGTTGTACCTCCCCGTTATTCGTTAAACTTACAAAATAAAGTATATAATATTTTTTATGTTAAAAATGTTAAAAATATAATAAATTCATATTATACTGGAAATAGTCAAAGGAGGTCTGTCCATGATCATGAAAGAACGCGGTATCCCGCTTGCGATCCAAACGCTCGAAGCATTGGCACGGCGGCTGCC
>NZ_JBJEFJ010000190.1:0-3212 GCF_051873915.1 Pradoshia sp. | reverse complement strand
ATAAGGCCGGTCTTCGCGGAGAACAATCACTTGATTACTATTTGCAGGAGTTAGACCAGGAGTCATTCGGTATCTTCCATGACATTCGACTCACTTCAAGCAACTATCCCTTCCAAATGGACACCCTCATCCTCACCAATCATTTCGCCCTCATCATTGAAGTCAAGAACATATCCGGCACCCTTCATTTCGATCAAAAGTTTAATCAGCTCATCCGTGTCTCCCAGGACGGACGCGAGGAAGGCTTCCCAGACCCATTCTCTCAAGTCAGCCAGCAGCAAAAACGGCTCCAAGACTGGCTCAACAAAGAAAAGCTTCCGCTCATCCCGATTGAAACCTTAATTGTCATTGCCAATCCAACCACAATCATTAAAGCCAACTCCAGTCTCAGCACCCAAAAGCTCTGCCATGCCAACCGCCTCCCTGATAAGATTCGTATCTTCGAAAACCGGTATAAACAAGAGGTCTTAAGCACAAAGAACAGAAGAAAGCTTCAAAAAACGATACTCAAAAAATGGCTGCCCGCAAATATAGATGTTACAAAGCGATACAACATCACAAACGCAGACATCCAGCCAGGCGTCATCTGCCCAAGCTGCTCGTCCTCCCCAATGGCCCGTATCCACGGCGCCTGGTCCTGCCGACATTGCGGCACAGCCTCAAAGGAAGCACATCTCCAAGCAATTGAGGACTACTTCCTCCTCATCTCCCCTGCTATTACAAATGGCGAGCTCCGCCGCTTTCTCGGACTGGAGTCCCGCTATACGGCTAAGCGCCTACTTGCGCACTTGCCCTCATCTGGCATGAAGAAAACCACCACCTATTCCCTTCCTCGCTGACAATCCCTTTTGCTTTTACAAGTCAATCAAGTAAAATGGATAAAGGAGTTCTATTTCGAAGGAGATTTATATGCAGAAGAATGTAATAGATATACAGGGCATCCCTTTTTACTCCACGACCATGATGGATTTTGTCCATCATGAACTGAAGTCCCGTATTGATGAGGAGAAGCAAACCTTTATCGTGACGGCCAATCCGGAGATTGTGGAATATGCCCGAGTCCATGAAGATTACCGCAGCATGATTTTACAAGCCGACTATATCGTCCCAGATGGTGTCGGCATTATCATTGCTTCTAAAATAATGAACAAGCCGCTCAAGGAACGGGTGACCGGCTTTGATATGATGCATGAATTTTTCAAAATGGAGACAAAACGGCCTTTACGTGTCTATATGCTGGGGGCTGAAGAGGAGGTCATCCAGAAGGCAGCGAAGAAAGTAAAGGAGATGTATCCTTCTATTGAACTTGTTGGCTTCCATAATGGCTTCTTCGACCTCGAGGATGAAGAGATGGCTGAAGGAATTGCAGCACTCGAGCCAGATATTATCCTGCTTGGAATGGGATTCCCGCGCCAAGAAAAGTGGATCATGAAGTATCGGGCGAAATTCAGAAAAGGTGTATTTATCGGCATCGGCGGCAGCTTTGACGTGCTCGCCGGCAAGCTGAACCGTGCACCTGATATGTGGATTAAGCTGAACATTGAATGGCTCTACCGCCTTATCCAGCAGCCAAGCCGCTGGAAGCGGATGATTGTACTGCCTGTCTTCCTGCTTAGAGTGATTAAGCAGAGAATCACGAAATCTTGAATGATTGATGACTTTTCCGCATACCCTAATCTGGTTTGCAGAAAAGTCATCTTTTCTGTTTCGACAGAACGTGTTAATATTAACCAAATACCATTTGCAAGATTCATCATGAAACGAGATAGCAAGCTTCGTATTTTGGTAGTATTTGTTAAAAATAAATGAGGATTTTATTTTTTAGTAGTCTATTTTAGTCAAAGAGTATATAATTTATAGTTGAGATTGAGATGTGCAGGTTATCACAACACTGTTATGTTTCATAAATACTTGTCTTGGGTAAGTATAATCCAGACATCAAAAGAGGGTGGATATATTGTATCTAATCGCAGCTTTTCTAGTTGCCGTCGTAATGACTATACTCTTCACCCCATATGTTATTAAATTGGCGCATAAAATCGGTGCAACTGATTCACCTAATAAACGCAAAGTACATTCCAAGGTAATGCCAAGCATGGGCGGACTAGCTATTTTCTTGAGCTTCATCATCACGGTGTCCATCTTTATGCCGGGGCTGTCCAGCTCCCGGACATACACGTCCATCATTGTTGGCGCGACACTTATCATCATTCTAGGAATCTTTGATGATAAATTCGAATTAAGCGCGAAGGTCAAATTCTTGGGGCAGATTGTTGCGGCACTGATTATTGTAGTCGGCGGTAATATCCAGGTGAACTTCATTAACACACCTTTCGGCGACCCGATCTATTTCGGTTACTTAGCTATTCCGCTAACCGTGATTTGGATTGTCGGGATTACCAACGCAATCAATTTAATCGATGGGCTTGACGGGTTAGCAGCTGGCGTTTCAACCATTGCTTTGTTGACCATTGCCGGCATGGCCGTTTTCAAGATCGGCGATATGTTCGTTGCCTTGATTGCCTTAGTCTTGGCTGGCAGCACATTAGGCTTCCTAAGATTTAACTTCTTCCCAGCGAAGATCTTCATGGGAGATACAGGCGCCATGTTCCTTGGATTCATGATTGCCGTATTATCCCTGCTCGGATTCAAAAACGTTACCGTGATTTCCTTGATTATCCCAATCGTCATTCTCGGTGTACCAATCTCAGATACATTCTACGCAATTGTGCGCAGGGTCCTTCACAAAAAGCCCCTGTCTGCACCAGATAAATCACATTTGCATCACTGCTTATTACGCCTAGGCTACTCTCATCGCAAAACGGTCCTCTTGATCTACGCGATGGCCGCATCATTCGGCGTAGCAGCGTTCATCTTCTCCATGGCAACCCTATGGGGCGCAATCTTCCTGATTGCCGTACTTCTGATTGCCCTTGAGATCCTGGTCGAACGTATCGGATTGCTCGGCGAAGACTATCGCCCGCTTCACAAATTATTAGTACATGTAAGAAATCGTCCATAAATAAGATTAGATAGCTGCCTCCCTGTTGGGACGGCAGCTTTTTTGTGGGGTTCCGAAGGATTCGGAACCCCGTTTTGAACGGGGATTCAAAGCTAGGGTTTGAAATGCTCGGATAGGGAATGGTTTTGGTTTAGGATGTGTCGGCGCGGGGTGGATTATGTATGGGTGGTTGATTAATGGGGAGCTTGTT